>CAJOKT010000017.1 GCA_905235115.1 uncultured Peptostreptococcaceae bacterium | reverse complement strand
CTTTGTCCCGAGAAGATTGGTCACTTTGCAGCGGTATAAGCTGCCCGCGTCGAGCTTTCTGATCGTGACCTTGAGTTTGGGAGTGTCTGCTCCGTTACCGGTCAGGTCGATCCATTGATTCGTGAACTGCAGCTTCTTCTGCCACTGATAGTGCAGACCGCCTCCCGTGGCCGCCACGCTGAACGTCACGGTCTTCCCTTCCATACCAAGCATCGATAAGGGCTGACGCGTGATGGCAGGCACGGAATATGAAACGCTGAGCATTGCGGTTTCGCTCTGCGAACTTCCCATCTCATCGGTCACTTCACAGTAGCAGCTGTTTCCGTCGAGGTTTGAAGCAGCGTTGAAAGTGTAGGCTGCCTCCGTTCCGCCTTCAACAGGCATCCAGTTCGAATTGCTTCCGCCCTTTCTGTACCACTGATATTCAGGATCGATCCCGATGGCTTCCACGGACATGCTGACCTCTGCGCCATCTATCACGTCAGCATCGGAAGGCTGCACGCTGATAATCGGGCCGGTGTAGTTGAAGTACTTGTTTGCCGCATTCTTCAAGGTATTATTGCCATGGTTATCAATAGACACCGTTGCCCACTCTGCTTCACTTCCGGAGTAGAAAATATTATTCAAGGCAGGACATCTAAGGAATGCATTTTCCTCGATAGATACAATGTCTTTGGACATGGCGAAGTTGACCAGTGCCTGGCAGTCACAGAAAGCATCACATCCTATTTCTGCGATCCCCTCCTTAAGGATCACCGTCTTAAGTTTCACGCAATGATTGAAGCAGCGATCCGGAATACGCGGAACCGGGCTCGAAACCACGGCTTTCTCGAGATTTTCCATTAAACTGAAAGAATCTTCTTCCAGCTCGGTTATTTCTCCTTTTACGATAACAGTCTTAACGAGTTCCTGATAGTCCCGCCAGCTTACTTCTCCGCTGATAATTATGCCCTTGCCGTCTATCGTAAGCGTGCCTTCCTCATCAATTACCCAATAAATCTGCCGTCCGCATCGTCCGAACTGACCGTAATGGACGTCGCACGAAGTGAGCGGTTCGTTCTCACTTCCCACAGTAACGTCTTCCCATTCGTCCTCTGTTCCGGAGTAATGGACTTCCCTGAGACCACTGCAGCCAAAGAATGCACGGGGCTGCACCCTGCGGACGCTGCTTTGGATATAGACCGTCTCGAGGTTCTCATAACCCGCAAAGGCTTCCTCTCCTATGCCCCGGACACCATCCTCGGTGAGTACAGCCCTGATCTCATCTTTACACATGAACCATGGGTACTCATCACTTTTGCGAAGCCCGTTCATATTCCCTGTTCCTTCTATTGCCAGCACTCCGTCGTCGCTGAGGTTCCAGTAAAGGTCATCCGTCAATCTGTAGTACACGAATGCTTCTGACAAGGGCTCATTGCCTTCTCCTATTTCTAATGCTTTCCATCCCTCCATATCCCCCATAAAGTTGATTCTGGATAAGAATATGCAATCTGCAAAAGCATAATTTCCGATGGTTTCAAGCCCCGCGGAGAGATCGATCTCTTTGATCCAGTCGCATCCTTCGAATGCGTAGTCCCCAATCCTTGTTACAGTGTTGGGCATCGTGATGATCTTCAGATTGTACATTCCTGAAAACGTTCTGTCGCCTATGGCATCAACTCCATATCCTATCTCTACTGATGTCACTTTTCCATGATATCGGTACCAAGGTATGTCAGTTTCACTCTCAAAGTCGGGAATACTTCCCGTTCCCTTGATGACGAGCCTGCTTTGGCCATAGAGTTCCCAGGTCACTCCTGAATCAAATGATCCGGTTAGATCCGGCAGTCCATAGTGGACCGTCACATTATCCAGGGAGTCATTGTAATCAAAAGGGTAACGCAGGTCGGCCCATTCCGACGAATTACCCTCAAAATACACATCTGTCAGACTGTCGCAGAGGCAAAAGGCTCTGTCCCCTATTTCTTCCAGCGTGTTGCCGATAGTAACGGTTTTAAGGCCGGTGCACAGACAGAACGCCATCCTGTCTATTTTTTCAATACTGTTCCGGAATACGACTTCCTCAAGATTACTGCACCCATAGAATGTAAATGCACTTACCCCGGTGATGTTCGATGTAAAATATGCCTTCCTCAGTTCTTTGCATCCGCCGAAAGCATATTTCCCTATGCTGGTCAGACTGTCCGGCGTCAGAAGTCCTTCTAATACGATGCATCCGGACATCGATCTGTTTGCAACCGTTCTCAAACGTGTGAAATCTCTGAATGCGTTATTCCCGATCCTTGTCACCTCCGGAATCTCAACGATCCTGATCCAGTTGTGCCATGGATACCATGGCGCCTGACCCTCATCGAAGTTGGGGATCCTTCCTGCACCAGTGATCGTCAAAACCATGTTGGAACTGATCTTCCATTCCAGTCCGGTGTCAAGCGTGCCGGATGCAACGATCCCGTCATCCGTTCTTTCAGTCACATGCATGGTGGCTGTGTCTGAAATCACCTCTCCCTTTGGATTGGAGACTCTGCATCTGAACTGGTAACCGTCATACAAATAATCAGCCACATGCGTATAGACCGGAGAGTTGTTTTCCTCGGGAAGCACCTCTGTCCATTCTCCTTCCGGCCCTTCACGGTATTCCCAATCGTAACTCAGAAGCGATCCTTCAGCTTCCACCGTAAACTCGGCGAGTTCACCTGCTTCCATCGTTTTAGATTCGATATCTGAAGTGATGACCGGATCTGTTATTTCCTCATTGAGTTTCCCCAGCTTTAAAGCTCCTGCTCCGAATTCGATATCCTCTCCCTTTGGTCCGATGTCCCAGGTACAGCTTTTGATCGTTCTTTCTATCTCAGCCGGATCAAATTCGGGATACAGCAGTTTGATCATCGCCGCTGCGGCAGTTACATGAGGTGCGGCCATTGAAGTTCCGTTCCAACACTCATATCTAAATCCATTCTTTGGCGTAACGCTGCTACTTATCTGGTAACCCGGGGCAGCCACGTCTACAGATCCTCCGTAATTGGAAGTACAATAACGCTCATTAGTGATTATAGATGTAAAACCCCAAGAGCTATACCCTATTCCTCCGACAACAATGACTCCCTCATCTGTCAAATTGGCGGGTGATTTCGTATATGTATATGTATTGTCATTCCCTGAAGAACAGATGACCGTGCATCCATCGCCGACGACCTTTTGGACCGCTTCATTTATATAGTGTCCGATACTGGCAGGAGCTCCAAGGCTTAGATTGATCACAGATGCGCCGTTTGCACCGGAAAAATATATTCCCGCAGCTATCTGAGTGATAATTCCGGATCCGGATGCATCCATCACACGGACAGGGAGGATGGAGATGTAGTCACCAAGATAGTACGTACAATCCACCACTGTCCCTGTTACATGAGTACCATGTCCAAGTTCATCATTGGGGTTATTGTCTTGATCTACAAAGTCACATGTGACTATCCCTCCGGTCTCAGGGTCGGTCCATTCAGGGATATAAGTGAATCTTCCCTGAAGAAATTCATGATTCATATACACGCCGCTGTCCACCACGGCTACGATGACTTTCCTTCCCGCGATCTCATCCTCATGCTCAAGTATGTATTGCTGAAGCTTATCCGCTTCCACATTTCCCGTTCCCCAGCTGCCGCAATGGCTGCCTTCAGTATCAGAGCTTTTTACTTCTGGATCGTACTCATCCGTCTCCCTCGGGATTCTTATGACCTCATCCAACTCGGCCCATTCGACATTCTTGCTGCCTGCCTGCGTTTCTATGAAACTCGCGGCTTCCTCCGGAGTATCAAACTGGATGATATAGTAGCCGTAAGGATCCTGCACGATCTTAAGCGGAGCATATCCTTCATAGTCAGGTTCTCCCTTTACGATGACCCTGCTGACCGTGTGTTCGGCGCCTGGAACTGGAGCGTAAAGACCCTGCTTCTTCTGCTTATCCATCGCATATAGCTTGTTCATTTCCTCTGTGAACACTGCGATGTTCGGAGTTCTCACCAAAAGCGGAGCTGCCGCGGCGGACTCCTGCGGTGCCTGAGCGGTCTCTGTTTCATCGATCTCCTGTATTTCTCCGGGAGCCTCTGTCTCGGTCTGATCGCCCTCAGCGTAAGGATCTGCTCCTATGTCCGTTTCCTCGGTCAGTTCCTCCACATCGGTCGATGTTGCACCGTCTTTCGTCATTTCATTTCCGGCCATGACGTCCGCCGGCGCCAGGGCGAAAATAATGAGCATACATAAAATAATGCAGCTCAGCTTTCTTAAAACACTCGTCTTCATTGGGTGGATCCTCCGCAAAAATTAATTAAAGCACGAAGCAGCAAATCCATTTTTACCCCGATTATTATTATACTCATAGACGCGGCTTTATTCAATTAAAACCTTAAAGCTACGATCCCTTCACTCTATTAAAAAAACAAAACCTGAGCGTCCGACATATCAGGTCTTTTCTGTATTATATATAATTTATAGAAATATGCACGATATTGATCAACAAAAAGCACGCCACACAGAAGCTTTGATTGTCTTGTTCCTTCTCTAATGATAAAATTATATACACAGAGTGACTGCTAAACATATAAATGAGGTGCTAAACATGTTCGACGACAACTCCAAATACAAACTGGCATATGACAGGTCCGAACTGAGCAAATGTCTGATCTGCCATGATCCGGAGTGTTCCAAGGTCTGCCCTATGAAAGCGGCATGGGAGGCATCGAGATCTGGCGGGACGCTCTGGAGTTCATGCTTCTCGGCGCAGGCAGCGTCCAGGTCACCACGGCAGTCATGCAGTATGGCTACAGGATAATCGACGATCTCACTGAAGGCCTGGCCGAATACATGAGGGCCAAGGGGATCCCCGCTCTAAGCAATCTCATCGGTGGCGCCGCAGGTTCTGTAGTGGACCATCAGAGTATCGAAAGAGATACCATCGTTCTTCCCGTATTCGATCAAGATATCTGCAACGGCTGCGGGCGGTGCTACATTTCCTGCATGGACGGAGGTCACCAGGCCATAGCCTTCGACCCCGAGACCCGCAGGCCCCGCCTCATACCCAAGAACTGCGTAGGCTGCCACCTCTGCAGGCTGGTATGCAGCGAAAAAGCCATCAGACGCGCCCCCAAGGCCTTCACCCGCTGAAACGGACTGTTCCGGCTCGCCCGGTATGGAGATGTCGTGGCCCGGAAGGACGGCACCGAAATCAAGACATAACCCCGTAGACACAGCAACGCCTCTGAACCATATCGGCTCGGAGGCGTTTTCGGCTGTATCAGCTGTTTGTGTTTTTGTGTTTTAAGAGCCAGAAATGATTTTGACCGTCATTTGAGTCCGACACATTGCAACTCAGAGACCGTTTGTTGTCCGGGTCTTTTGGATTGCAGCTCAGCAGCATACCAAGGGCCGTGTTGACAAAGGCATTATGATCGCTCTTATTTTGAGAAAGAAGGAACAGCATAGCATAATCTTGTCCTTCATCAAGGGTTGAAAACTCCGAAAAGAATTCTTTTACAAAGCTCCAGCCATGCTTTTCATAAACGATCACATAGTCAGGGTTGTTCAGCAGATTCACATATTCCGGTTCTTCCACAGATTCGTCGCTCTCAGAGTATTCCGAATACTCAAAATCACTATCATCACTGCGGCTGATCATGCTCTCAAAGAACCCATTAACACTTTCTATCATTTGAGAATAAGCATCTCTGTCTATGCCGAACTCTTCAGTAGGATCATATGCCTCCATGGATTCTTTAACCATATCACGCATGTTTTCCAGTTTTTTCTTCATATCTGTCATTTCGGTCTGATATGACTTCTGGATAGCTTTGATTTCCTGCAATCTTTTCTCCTCCTCTGCAATTTTAGCATCGAAGGCTTTGTAGATCACAAGATTATCCTTATCAAGGAGTTCTTTTATTTCTTCAATGGTAAACCCGGCCTTTTGAAGGTTTTTGATCTTTATAAAGGCAAGAGCCTGCTCTTCTTCATAATAACGATATCCTGACCACTGATCTACCCTAACCGGTTTCAGCAGATCTACATGATCATAATAACGAAGTGTTTGAGGATTACAGCCACAGAGACGGGCAAATTCCTTGATCGTCATATCATGTACCTCCTTTCTGAAACCGTTATATCATTGCAGTAAGCTGTAAGGTCAATACCTTTTTTATAAATATTTTTATTTCGGACAGATCTTCTTTATTTCGAACAGATCTTCGGCAGAATTTCAAGGAAAGCAGACAGGAGTCTTTCCTACTCAAAACGGAATGTATGATATATTCCTGCATCCCCGTCCCGGCCGCAGCACGATAGGTCCTCTGCCTCGTCTGTGACGAGGATCTCGTCCACTGTGACTCCCAGTACCGCTGCGATGATCACCAGATTATCTATGGAAGGCAGGCAGTCACCCCTCTGCCACTTGTATATAGCCTGGGGATTGGTGAAGCCCAGGATGGTTTGCAGATCCCTCACGGAGATGCCGCGGGCCATCCTCATGTTCATGATATTAAGTCCTGTTGCTCTCAGGTCGATGACGGGTACCCTGACCCCACCGACCATTTCTAAGTTCATAGCTTGTCGCTCCTTTCCCGACGGCTCCGGCCGGGGAGGAATTCCGGCCTAGCCCGCCTTATAGTTAAAAATAGGCCTTAAAACTTCTATAATATTTACCGATTCTTCTATGACGCTGATGATGTTGTCCAGAGACTTGTACGCCATGGGCGCCTCGTCCAGAGTGTCCGCGCTGACTGATGTGGTGTAGACCCCCTCCATGGACCGGATGTAATCATCGAGGCGGATGGAGTTTTTTGCGGCACTTCTGGACATGATCCTTCCCGCCCCGTGTGGTGCGGAGAAGTTCCAGTCAGGGTTGCCCTTTCCCGTGGCCAGGATCGATCCGTCCCTCATGTTGATTGGGATCAGGATCAGTTCCCCCTCGTGGGCCCCTATGGCGCCCTTGCGCAGTATCATCTCGCCGGTGTCGATATAGTTGTGTACGGTGTGGAAGGCGTCCTGCGCCTGAAGCCCCGTGTGCTCCAGGATCACCTCCGCCATCTTTTCGCGGTTCATCCTGGCGAAAGACTGGCAGATGACCACGTCGTGCAGATAATCGTCCAGAGGCTGCCCCGACAGATAGCAGAGATCGTCGGGGATATCAGTCTCATTTCTCTCACACCTGATGGCTTCCAGCGCCCTCTGGATCTCCTTCGTCCTGCCGGCGGCCTTGTACTCTTCGATGATCTGATCCCTCTTCGCGCAGTATTCCTCCGCGCCGCGGCTCAGACCGACGGCCATCTTCTGGTAGAACTCCGCCACCTGCTTGCCCAGGTTCCTGGATCCCGAGTGGATGATGAGATATTTTGCGCCGTCGGATGACCGGTCGATCTCGATGAAGTGGTTGCCCCCGCCCAGGGTGCCAAGAGATCTCGCGAGCCTTCCGGCGTCGTTCAGTTCCTGACAGCATCTTAGCCCGGTCAGATCGAAGGGCCACATGACCCTGTCCCAGGTATCAAAACCCGAGGGGATCATGCGGCAGGCCTCGTCGACCTTTGCGAAATCGATATCCACATTGCCCAGCCTGACCGTGTACATGCCGCAGCCGATGTCAACGCCGACCACGTTGGGCACAGCCTTGTCCGTTATGGTCATGGTGGTGCCGATGGTGCAGCCCTTGCCGGCGTGGACGTCAGGCATGATCCTGATGCGGCTGCCCCTGGTCATCTCGGTATCGCACATTCTTCTGATCTGCTCCACAGCCTCGTCCTCTATGACCTTGGCAAAGCAGATCGCTGTATTCACTTTGCCCCTGATCTTCAACATTTCGTTCCTCCTAACAAAAAACCGCCTGTCCCGTCATGAGACAAGCGGTCATTCTTCGCAAAACACGCGCACTCACGCAGTTTCTTCCCTGCGGTGCGCTGATCCCATGCCTGTCCCATTTTTGCATATCAAAGAATGCTTCGGTTCCGAAACATAACTTCCAAGGCTTAGCCCGGCCCGTTTATTTAGCTGTGCAAAAATGCGCATGGACATCGTTCTGATCCTCTCCTTTCGCCTGGTAGTCTTATTACCACGCTAATATACCACAGATGATCGGATTTGTAAATTGAACTTGTGGTTTAAATGATAATTTGCCGCATTCCGCCATCCGCCGCGGGCCTTTCATACAAAAAGCAGGGCATTGACACACGCCCTGCTTTACAGATAATATTGATTTTTCTGATCGTTCTGACCCGCTGTACCTACATGAGCGCCGGGGTATCCCAGAGGGTAAGCTCCTGACCTACGCCATTCTCCAGGGCATATCTGTATATTCTTGTGGCTATCGCCACATCGTAAATACCCAATCCTACATTACATGTATAGGTCAGTTCGTCGTCATTCTCCCTGCCGGGATGTCTTCCGACCACCAGGTCCGCAACGCTGGCATTGATCCTGGAATCATCGATCTTGCCGTCCCTGTACAGATAAGCCATGGTGTCTCCCATTCTGTGCTTATCCGTTTCCCAGTCATCGATCACTATCTTATCAGCCTTAAGGACCAGCTCCTCATCCACCTCGTTGTCTCCAAGGTGGACTACATACGTACCCTTTACGATGTCCCTGCCGTGGACTATGGGCTCAGTGGCAGTGGTTGCGGTCACGACTATGTCGGATCCCTGTATCACGAACAACCTGTCATCGGAAGGCGTCACTTCGATCCCGATCCGCTCCGTCATCTCCTTCGCAAAAGATTCAGCCCGGGCTTCAGATATATCGAAGACATAAGCCTTCTCTATCTGCGGCACAGAAGCCTTGATAGCCATCAGCTGAGTCTTTGACTGCGCCCCTGCGCCGAACAGCCCGACCACCCTGGATCTGGAAGGTGACAGGTACTTGGCGCAGACTCCGGTCACTGCTCCGGTCCTGATGGCACTGATGAGAGTGCCGTCCATTATGGCCACAGGAAGCTTAGTCACGGGGTCATTCAGGATGATCACTGCTGAAGCTCTGGGCAGATCATACTTAAACGGGTTCTGGGGCCCGGAACCGATCCACTTGATCCCGGCCATGTCGAACTTGCCTCCCACATATCCGGGCATCGCGTTGATCCTTCCGGTCAGCTCCTCAGCGTTGGGTTCTGAACTTTTCATAACGATCTTTCCGGGAAGGATGTAGTCGCCTTCATCGTACAGCCTGAAAAGCTCTTCCAGATCATCTATGGCCGCCTCCATGGAAAGGCCTCCGCATCTGATCACATCCTCCTGGGAAAGATACAACATCTTTATGCTCATTGAAATCGCTCCTTTTTTTCAAAACACCCTGTTTCGGCGCAATTTAACCCGGCCTGCCCGAAAAAGGCGGGCCGGTATGTACATTTCCGTATAGTTACTCTGAGTAATCTTTATTGGGTTTGTGCCAGCAGCCGAAGATCTTGGCTAAGAGTACAAGCACGACCACGATGCCGCAGGAAACCAGTCCTACCACCCAGTTGCCGTATTTGACGATGGCAAGAGGCATGAGGGCAGTGACGATACCGCCTCCAAGAAGCGGACTCGTGAAGGGTGCCTGAATAGCGTAAGCCTTGGAACCCAGTGTTTTGAGATCGGGATCGATGACCCTGAGGAGCATGAATCCGACTGCGGTGACGCCTGTGTTGACTCCGAAGTGAACGATGACCTGCTCGAACCAGTCTTCCTTGAAGATCCTGGGAGCCAGGTAGTAAACGAAGAACAGCATGGTTGCAAGAGCGACCAGTGAGATTATGATCATGGGCACTGCGTTCTCAGCGATGACAGAAAGCCTGATGGCTGAGATGGCAGCGACTACCAGGAAATCCAGGGCAACGCCGGAGATCCTGGAGAAAGTCTTGGCGTCTACATATTTGAGCAATCCCAGGGCGTTGAGCACTCTGTTTACGATGAAACCTCCCAGCATGGCCATGGGGAATAAGGGCAATCCTTCCACCAGGAAACCAAGGAGCCATTTGATGATGTATCCGAGGATGATGGCAATGCCTATGAGAGCCAGATGGAATGCGAAGGATTCAACGACTCCGCTCTGTACTGTCTCATATGCGTTGGCCTTTTTTTCTTCAGTCGGTGTATAGTCTTTCGTCTCGGCGAGAGAAAGCTTCTGTATGTCGTTCTTTCTGGAAAGATAACCATGTCTTGCGGCGTGATTGATCATGATCATTCCGCCGATGATGCCTACCAGAAGACCTATGGTAGCGGATGTGAGGGCAAGAGACGTTCCGTCCTCCCAGCCCAGGTTTTCATAAACCTCCTGCATGCCTCCTGCGGTACCGTGTCCGCCTGCCCAGCCTACCTCAACGGTGGACGGGAACAGGATGTTGGTCCCGAACACAGGTGTGAGCAGTGCTGCAGTTACAAGGCACGGAAGGCCGATCTGAAGGAATGAGCCGACTGAACCCATGATGAGCTGCGGCACAGCCAGATCCTTTGCCTCCTTAAGCCCGCCGGTCCCCTTGAAATCGACCGTCATGAGCATGGGAGCGAAGATGATCACTATGAGAGATGTAGGAAGCGCACCCCACGTGGATGTCATTTCCTGAGGGAGGATACCCAGGCAGTTATAGCCCAGTATCACACCAATGATGCCGGCGATCAGCGATGCGGGCATATATATTTTTTTGAAAAACGCGATCTTCGATCTGAGAAGAACACCTACCATGAGCAATGCTCCGAGGCAGGCAAGATAAAATACCAATAAGGCAATGTCTGATGATGCCAGAGAACCGGAAGGAAACATTTTGAACCTCTCTTTCTTAAATATTTTGCGAATACTTTTTCCCGGGTACCTGTATCAAAAGCAATTACCGTGCCAACCCTGAAAAAAGGGCTTTAACGCGGTGAAACAGCAGGCGTAAAACAAATAAATGGTATAAACGCGGTGGTTTATACCATTTATCTTGGCCCATTTATACCTTTATTACTCTTTCTAATTCGAGGTAACCTTTCGGGGTGAGAGTTATTCCCTTCCGTCCTTTGTTGACGGAGATCAGGCCCTCCGCAGCAAGCGCCGCGCATAATTCCTTGACCTTCTCTTCAGATATGCCCAGAGCTTCCGCCAGAGATCTCCTTCCTGAAGAAAGTCCCCTGACCTGTCTCTGCCCTATCTCTTCAAGGACGCTCACGCGGTCAGCAGGCTTTCTGTAGATCAGAGGCCTGAGATCGCCTATGAGACCTTCCAGCTGTTCACTCGTCCCGCTGCCGGGTCCATCCGCCCCGGGATCTGATCTCTCTGCAGCGCCGGGCCTTGCGATCTCTTCGCCGAATGCCATGTCAATGTCAGGACACCTGCCATCTTCAGAAGTGCAGGCCAGATAATCTATGACGTTTCTCAGCTGCCTGAAGTTCCCGCGGTAATTATATGATTTGAGCTGGTTTAGTTTTCCTTCGAAGAACGTCTCAAATGGAGGCATACCCTTCATCTCAGATGTCACCTCGTCGTAGAATTCCCCGGCGATCACAGGGATGTCTTCCCGGAGCTCTCTCAGCGGGCTCAGCCTCAGGGGCAAAACATTGAGCCTGTAATACAGGTCCTCTCTGAATTTGCCTTCTTCCACCAGCTTGTATATGTCCTTATTGGTGGCGACGATGACCCTTACATCCACTGGGATAAGTTTATCATCCCCTATCCTTCTGACCTGTTTCTCCTGAAGCACCCTCAGAAGTTTGGTCTGGAAACTCAAAGGAGAATCGCCGATCTCATCCAGGAATATGGTACCGCCGTGAGCCTGCTCAAACACACCGGGCATTCCGCCCTTCTTGGCTCCGGTGAAGGCTCCCTCGGCATAGCCGAAAAGCTCACTCTCCAGCAGACTTTCGGACATTGCCGCGAAGTTCACTGCGACGAAGGGCCCGCTGCGGCGGTCCGACGCGTTGTGGATGGCCTGAGCAAAGAGCTCCTTCCCGGTCCCTGACTCTCCGAAGATGTATACCGGCAGCCTGAAGTTTGCCAGGTTCCGGGCCAGTGTCTTCTGACGAAGCATCCCGGGGCTGCTGCCCTTGATATCATCGAACGTGTAGCGCGCCACATAACGGTTCTTCGCCATCTTCACACGCAGATTTTGTTCTATGGTCTGGATGCGCTTTATCTCGTTGACCACGAAGATCTGCCCGTCCTCGTCCGTCTTAAGCGCGGTCATGGCCATGCTTTTGCCATCGAATGAGAAGACTATATCCTGATCTCCGACGTTCTCAGAAGCAGAACTGAGAGCGTCCTTAAGGGCCGCGGGCAGCTCATTGACAGACTTGCCCAGAAGCGTCTCCGCCTCCAGGCCGAACGCCTCCGCACAGGCTGAATTTATCAGCTGGATCGTACCGCCCTTACCTATAGTTATGATGCCGTCATTGATAGACTGGACGACCTCCTCCAGCCTTGACCGGATGCTGATGTTATGTTTGTTGAGCGAATTGATCTCCTTCGCCAGGGAAATGATATCCGAAACATATTTGACCGTGTATTTGCTGATCACATCCTGAGGAAGCTCCAGCCTGAGCATGATCTCCACTATGGTGCTGATATCTATGGGCCTGATACCGATGTTGATTATCTCGGTCGCCGTGTCGGGAAGATTATCAAACTCGTCCACCGTGATCAGCGGACGTGCCTTCCCGTCAGTCAGCTTGCCGGGCCACACAGGAACGTACTTGATGTGGTTGATCCCCAGATCCTGCAGGTACTCCATGGTCATTATGGTAGATTCCCTGAAGTCGTTGAAGATAAAAGCCTCCGTTCCATCGGGAAGGCCCAGGACCTCATCCAGCTGATCGTAGTTCACTGAACGGTTTGCCAAAAGCCCTGGGCACGAAAGCTCCAGTTTCGTGTCCGAAAGCATCAGCGCGTTCTGACTGCAAAACACCGCCAGATCGCAGTCTACCCTAAGGGGCGTCTCCTCCACGTCGCTCAGGCTGCAGGTGCTGATCTCAACCATGTCACCGAAGAGCCCGCTAAGCTGCGCCTTAAGAAAATCCCCCGTCTCCTTCAGCGCGGATACCACACATACCTTCACATACCTTTTTCATGTTATGATCTCCCTTCATACCATTTATACTGTAATTATATGGTATATTCGGTATTAAATCAAATGATCAGGTGAGAAAGATATTAAAAGCAGCCCGCAGGGGCTGCTCTTGAGATTAAAGCAATTATTTTCTGTTCTTCGTAAATCTGCAATTCGGAAAATTGGAACAGCCGTAGAACTGGCTCCCGGCATTAGGCCCGTGCTTAGCGGTGCGAACCACGAGTGTGCCGCCGCACCAGGGGCATTTCAGATCACTGCCAGGCGCAGTTTTTTGTCCTTTCTGGTATGTGCGATGGCTATTGGCCGCGACCTGCCTGACGTGGGCGGTCTTCTCCTCTTCCGATACGTCCGTGAGCGGGAGCAGCTTATCGTAAAGCCGATCCACCTGAGTATCTGTCAACGTATCCGGTAACTGCCGCCAATAGTTCCCGATCGCGCCGGAGAGCCCACGCCTATTGCATACGGTCGTATCAGCTGAATCCACGGTAATCTTCTTAAGTTCTCCCCTGTCAGCGAACACGATTATGGAGAAGTATTTTACAGATTGGCCGATATAGCTTTGAAGGACTCGGATATGAGTTCTGTTCTGCCATATCGGATTGTAAAAATGATACTTGTCCACCTTCTTGAACCCGAGAAAATTCTTGCCGCCATACAGCGTCACAGTCCAGTTTCTGTTATTCTCATTCCCAAAAATATACCCCGCGTAATTCTTGCTTTCTATGACAAATATTCCTTTGACCGTGATAAACAGTACGTCTATCTCTGTTGTATGACCATTGCCGGTAGGAACATATAAGTTCGTTAATATCTTGCCGGGCTTTCCCAAGAGAGAGATCCACGACAGGCTGCTCTCAATATCCTTCTCGCCTCTTTTGCCTTTTGCCTCAGGACTGTTAAAATATGCTTTCGCAATAAGAAACGTAATTATCAGGGCAAAGATAACAAAATACTCCATACCTTCCATATCTGTCGAATCTCACCCTTCCAGTATCTTGATGGCCTCGTTATATTTCCGTACGCGCTCCAGAGCCTTCTCATCCACCACGTCGAGCCTGGTGATGTCGCTGTTATGCCTGAGATCCGCCAGCTTGACCGCTGTTGCGATTGGATTCTCTTTGATGCGGGCCACGTAATCCAGATAAGGGACCGCATCGTCATGAGTCATGTACGACAAAGCCTCGACGATCCGTCCCGGGAATCCCATGTCCCGGAGGTCATCGAGCGTGTAGTCAGTGTCCTCCACCACGTCATGGAGGAGAGCAACCACCACAGTGTCCTCCGTATTCATTTGTTCTGCCAGGTGAAACGGATGGAACACATACGGCATACCGCTCTTGTCCACCTGATCCTTGTGTGCCTCAAAAGATAGTTTGAGGGCTTGTTTGGTTAGGGGTGTGTAAAGCATATCAACCAATTATTGAATTCTTTCATTATTGCTCCTGAACTAAAGTTGCTTACAATTCTCAATTTTCCAGTCATAATTTCTCTGATAAACTGGTATGATAAAACGCTTGTCCGCGCCTTCCATGTATTTAATAAGTTTTGTTTCAGCGCCCTTCATTGCCAATCCTTCTTTCTATTTAAGTTTTTTCGTTTCAATGCTGTTTTTGTCCTGATTCTGTTATATCTAGTCTATCGAACTCCTGTTAAGATCGTCGTAAACTATCCCAGCCGCTATGAACCATACATCTAAATTATGATGGGCCAAGCCTCTTCATGATTATTATTTTAGAATCTCCCCCTTGTGATTCATAAAATGATTACTTCAATGTTTGCCTTAGAAGCAATATCATTAGCGATATCAAGAAGAAATAATTCATCCTCTCTCTTTTGAACAAACGGTGACACTATGTTCACGCTTTTGATTATTGGTTCACCAAGATTCTCTGCAATCAGAGGAATGTTGCTAAGAGTAATTTCCAAATACGGCTTACTTAATACTCTTTTTTTATGGAACACTATTCTATTAATATCTTTGACATAGAATTTGTAGGTATAGTCATATTGTCCATTGGGACTCTTGAATCGCAACGAGCACGTTTCCTCTTTGACTTCAAGCGGAGTGGTATTATCCCAGTTGGAACTAGATTGTTTATCTTTCTTGTAATACACAGGGCTTGCTTTTATAGGCAACCTTTCTCTATAATCTGCAGCCAGGGTCGTTTCCCCTACAATGAAATTGTTAAGGTTTTTGAAAATCATACCTCCCGGATACTTCAAATGCTCCGCTCCCTCTACGCCTATTGCTAATTTTGAGTATTTGGAATCGGGAGAGGCAAATGCAACGAAAGAATCTACCAAGTATTTAATCGGCTCTATAGTCTTTTTAGTAATTGTTGAAGTTACCAGTATTACGTGTATTCCCGTTCCCTCATTTCGAGTTAAGATTCTTATCAGCGAATCCAGCAAGCCTTGACTGGCAGCAATGTCTTCATATCCATCAATAACAGCTACGATGCGTGGTAGCCTCTTAGTTGTTTCCACGTTCTGGTTATATGAGTCAATATCTTTAGCAACCCCTTCTAACACCTCTAGCCTTGATTCCACTTCATAGGAAATGTAATTTAACATAGTTCCTATATACATCTTATCTTTTACCATAGGAATCAGTAAATGCCCACTATTAACATATTCCTGATAGTCGATCCCCTTTGAGTCATAAATTACTAATTGTAAGTCTTCATGACACCGTTCAACCAATGATAACAGTACGTTACGAACGAAATTTGTTTTTCCGCTTCCTACCGTACCGGACACCAATACATTGTAGACGGTTGACCAATTTACAACTATATCACTCTTTGACTCGTCAATCCCTATAACTGCAGTAAACTCAGGGTTGTATGTTTCTTCAAGAGTGCTTCTTTCTATTTCATTCATCGTTCGTCTCTCCAATCAAAATCATTTTGATTATCATTCACACTCGGCTCAATTTCAAAATCATAATCGACACTAATTTCAATGCCAGCCTTATTTGCTTTTTTTGTTCTCATTTCTGAAGAAACGCTTTTCACACCTCTTGAAAGATTTCCAAAGGAAGCAATAATACCTTTTCCAATATTACTAACTAAAGGATAGACAAATACATAGATAAGAATGAAGCATACCCAGACAATGGCCGCATTTCCTTGTTTATCATTAATAACTTCTTCTGGAACAGATAGGGTTTCCTCAAGATAAATAGAATAGATAAGCCAAATAATGAGTGACCCCCAGAACACGAGCGGGTTTCTAAATCTTTTAGCGGAAGTAGGTGTATTATCCCACAATTCAACCCCAATACTCTCTGCAAGATCTCTCGCGCTCTCTGTGAATGTCGAATTAGTCATAACGGCTGCTTTTGAGCATCCATAATACTTCATGCCTGCAAAGGCTTCCTGTACGGCAGAATTGCTAACAGGGTTTGAGTACAGTTTGCACTGAACTGCGTAACGTTTCCCGCCTTTAGAAGCCAATACGTCAATGCCCTGATCTCCACTGGCTTGGGTAACTTTAACATTGATGAACCCTCTTCTTCTTAAGATATCAGCACAGACATACTCAAAAGCTATCCCGTCAGATTGGGTATTTGCATAACCAAAATAGCGTTTATAAAACCATATAAACGGATATAGCATATAGTATACGATTTTAAAAGGCCAAAGGACCAGTTTAAGCATTATTCTAATCATCTTTATTCTTTCTTCGCCTCTGCCTTATTTCTGTTACAATAACCTTCTAAGCTGCCCTTGCGCTTGCATTCGCATTAACCTGCTCGATAACCCTGCGGATACCCATCCATACGGTCAGATCAGTAAATACTTCTACAATGCTACCCTGATCCGTGAATGGAGGCTCCTGCAGTACTGACAAATCTTTCATCATTCCATTCTGAACAATATATTCAACGATCTGGTTGACGAAATAGATTTGTCTGCTGTCAAGATTTGTTTCATCCAGATACTCAGCAAAAGCATCTTTCGCTGCATTCATATCAAGACCAACGATTTCCCGTACGAATTCGCCAAGAGGTTTCTCTCCAAATTCTGCCTGATATTCCTGTCTGGTTCCAACCTCACTCCAAAGTATATCTTCAAGAACCTTTATATCAGCGTTGTTCAACGGAACGTTGCTCTTCAATTTAGCTATCACTATGTTATCCTGATGTTGACGGACATAGTACTCGGCTTTTGCCTTATAATTCTTAAGATCATCACTGTCAAGTTCGGATTCATTCCAGCCCATCGACAGTATTTCATCATTAAAGTCGGTATCATAGATGGTCCTGCCTATAGGAATATATTTCATCAGATCTCGCAGGCTCTCCCTGATGTATTCGAACTCATCTATACCAGCATTATCAAGGTAGTCCGTATGCAAGATCTGATTGATAAGTTCAGCCTGCATCATGATCTCCGGTATATTCGCAATGCTTGCTATAGCAGAGACTTTTTTAATAAGGTCATGCCTTGCTCTGTTATTTTGTTTACCTGCAAGATATGCGAGTTCAATCTGATACATCAGAGCATCAAACCGCAGTGCCTTCGCATCATCGTTTTCCGGCTCGATCAACGGTGCCAATTCTTCCCTGACCATTAGTGTGTCTTCGTATGTCAAGGTCGTATAGTTGTCAGATTCAGCATACTGATCCACATATCTCAGGTGCTGACGAACAGCAAAATTATCCCGGTTCAATTCCTGTACCTTTTCAGTCATGTGCTCTACCAGGGCTTTTCTGTAGGCTATCAGCCTGTCCGTCTGATACTGCAGATCTTGTAATTTGTAAGCGATTTCAAATTGCAGACCGAATATGGCTCCTTGCAAAGCAATCATGTTAGCCGTCGGTTTGCCCCTGTTCATTCTGAAAAACTCAAAGTTGCCACAGAAATCAAATATGTAGAACTTATCCTTGTCGGCACCATCGATCAGGCCTGGGCAAAGGCGCGTTCCCCGCCCGATCATCTGCCAGAACTTGGCCTTGGACATAACCTTCTTGAAGAAAACAAGATTAAGTATCTCAGGAATGTCAATGCCGGTATCCAGCATGTCTACAGAGATCGCAATCTGCGGCATCTTGTTCGGATCTGAGAATTCATCGATTGCACTCTGAGAGTAGGTCATATAGTTATCTATGACCTTTGCGTATCCGTTAAGATGAGGATATTCTTTGCCAAACACCTCGAGAATCTTTTCAGCATGGTTATGATTTTTTGCAAAGATGATCGTTTTGCCGATCTTGTTCCCGTAATCTATCTTGATTCCGTGTGTCATAAGGATATGCAACACTTCACGAATCGTATCCTCATTAAATATCCACTCATGTGCTGACGAAGAGATGCTTTCCGGCAGTTCTCCATTCTCATCCTCAAAAGTATCCTCATATATTTCTTTATCCTCATCGGATAGATCGTCATAGACGATACCTTCCTGGATAAATTTCAAAGTTGTTTCCACAGACATGAAATCAACCAGATAACCGTCTTGTACTGCCTGCGCCAGCTCGTAGCCATATGTGGGTACTCCACTTTCCAATTCAAATATGGAATACGTATTCTTATCGATATCATCTTTGGGTGTAGCTGTGAGACCCACTAATGGTGCATCGAAATAATTAAATATATCACGATATTTATTGTAAATTGATCTATGCGCTTCGTCACAAATAACCAAATCGAAATGCCCGCACGAAAACAATTTACCCTCTTCATCCCGAACAGAATCTATGCAGTTCATCATAGTCTGATACGTAGAAAAAACACCATGGGCAGAATAATTGTCCTTTTCCTCACAGAGATTCGTAACAGACAAATCCGGAAGAAGATTTACAAAGTTACGCTTTGCCTGAGTGACTAAAGAATTTCTGTCAGCGAGGAACAGTACATTCTTGATCCAGCCTTGCTCTAGCAGTACTTTGACAAGAGCAATAACGGTTCTGGTCTTTCCGGAACCAGTGGCCATAACAAGAAGTGCCTTGCGCCGGTTCTTTTGGCCAAAGCTGTCACACACCGCCTTAATTGCAGCCTCCTGGTAATAACGCCCCGCAATTTGTTTATCCACTAAGACATACTTCATGCTACCACGCATACTCTTCAAATTGAAAAGTTTCTCCAGATCACGCTTGGAGTAAAGAGCAGCCACCTTTCGTTCTGGGTACTGATTGTCAATGATATGTGTATCAAAACCGTTAGTCAGAAATACTACAGGGCGGCGGCCCTGTTTTTTCTCAATGAGGTCCGCATAGAGCTTCGCCTGTTGGCGTCCCTTAGCCACATCCACGCAGGTACGTTTTGCCTCAATAACTGCTAAGATGTATCCATCATCGCCCATCAATACATAGTCTGCATAGCCTACTTGAGATTTGTTTGGCATGCCCGGAATCTCATACTCATTGATCCAGTTCTTGCCTTCTATCCACCCTGCATCTTCCAACATTGCATCTATGTACAGTTTGCGGGTCTTGTACTCTGAGATATCCAGAGGCTTAGGCACATATGTTTGTTGTTGCTCTGCGCGTCTGGCGGTCAGTTCTTCACGAAGGGCAGCATTCTCAGCCATCAATTCTTCAAAATTGACTTCTGTTGCAGGATCGATGGACGATGCCAAAGCGGATTGTCTAATATCCAACAGGGATGGGTCGAAGGATGACTCCTTGTATTCAGATGCGTAGCAGTATGCAATGAAATCCAGAAATATATAAAGGTTTTCGAGACAAAGTGCCGCTTGCTCCTTGCTGATTTTTCTGCCTGCATGCGCTGCTACATTCCCCATTTTTCGAATATAATCCATCCTGCGAAGAATGCCATCATCCACGATCTCTCGGAATTCATCTGTATTTATCAGACTTATAAGGTTGTCCTGATAGGGCATTACAAGCGCCGCATCCACGGAATACATCCATTTTACCGCGGCTTCCATGGCTCTCCGGCAATTCAAAACACAGGCTGCCGGATCTATCTGATAGATGCGCTCGGCTGCCACCGCCGGTTCTGCAAAAGATGCGAAATCTTGTTCACTTGTGAAGAGGTCAAAGTTGGTCATAATAATATGCCTCCACCCAATCAATAATATGTTTTGATAATTACTGTTGCTTATTTAATATGCTTACATTTTTTCAATAAGCGATAAATCAACAAAAGTTCTAAAGTTCATTTATAAAAAGCTAAGCGACAACTTTTGATTTGTCGACTTGTTCCACGAAAGTTGAAAAGTTCTTTTGAACATCCATCGGGGGAACCACAAACAACTCTTGTCCTAGAGTTGTTGCAGTAACCGCCATTTTCACACCACTACCTTTGGTCTCATTGTTATGCTCTTCCATATATCGTTCAAGCGCAAGAACGAAGAACTTCTGGTCATACCTCTCTGTGTTCAGACGTATCTTCATGATTGAAGGATGCATAATCCCCAGAGGAGCTCCCTCAGGTACTACAAAAATCTCGCCTATAGTACCTCTGCAACTCACAATAATATCGCCAGGATATACTGAAAACCTCTTAAGTTCAAGATACTTGTTTTCATCAACATATCTTGTTGGAACATCCATCGTCTTTTTTATTGCATGCTTTTGCTCATAAACAATACAGTAGCCGTCCTCTTGCTCAACAAAGCACTCATTCTTTAAAGCGCTACCAAATGGGCCAATAAACATTTCACATACATTATAGTTAAGTGGCTCATATAGATACTTATCATTATCCCCAAACATCTCGACAAATCGGGCTTTGCATAATTCGTCAAGGGTTGTTAGCTCCCGTTGTCTGGCATCAATGACTCGTTGTACTCTGTCAAGACGATCAACTATTGCTTTCTGAGCCTGAACTGGGTACACAGGAATCTCATACGTGATCCATCTGTCTAAGTCAATTGATTTTCCTTGTCTGCTTCCGCGCTTCATGTATCGTGCAAACATGTCCATGTTGCGACATTGTAGACAATAGCGAAGGTAGTCACAATCAATTCCAGCAATCTTATAGGTATGATATGCCGGAGAGACTGAATATATGGCATCATCCGAAAGGATCCCAATATCCATTTGTACCGACCCCATACCGACTGTCAGTGTGCCTTTGAAGATAAGTCTGTTCTTTGAGTAGTCCTTGGCAAGCTCTTTAGAATAGATGCTTTCCCTGGCCCGAATCCCATAACGTCCTACAGCAACTGGCCGATACTTGTTGTCTGAATTCAATTCTTTATATTCCGTTAAATATTCATGTAACGGATGCATTGTGATCGTTGTTCTGTCGATTATGCTCATCCCTACAAACCTCAATCTGTAGGGCCTATGCTATATACCTCCTGTGCGATGTTTTTACGTTATTCTGGTTTACGATGGCGTATTGCATCGTTGTATCAATCTGCGAATGCCCAAGGATCTTTTGAACTTGTTCTATAGGCATTCCTTTATCAATCGCCCTGGTCGCCATAGTGCGGCGGAACTTGTGCGGGTGGACCCGTTCTATGGAGAGCCGCCTGCCCAATTCTCTCAGACGTATCTCTACGCCACTGATTTTCAGCCGGTCATATGGAGCGTCCAGTGTTACAAAAAGTGCAGGATTATCATCACTGCGACTCGAAAGGTATTCTGACAAATGCACCTTCGCCTTGGCGTCAAAATAAACTCGACGTTCTTTTTCGCCTTTCCCGAAGACAATGCACTCGCGCTGCTCCAGATCAACGTCAGATATATTCAATTGAACCAGCTCGCCGACCCTGATGCCGGTAGAATACAAAAGATCAATAATCGCCAGGTCCCGGAGCTCAGTGCAAGCATCTCGCATTCGCTCCATGCTTTCGTCAGAAATGACTTCTTTGACAACAGTCTTGGTTTTAATTTTGTGTATACGGCGCATTGGGCTTTTAAGTATGTAATCCTCTTCCTCAAGCCATGAAAAGAAACTGGATATATTTCGACGGATGTTATCTACAGTCACTTTACTGCATTGACCTTTCTGCTGATACTCCACCAAGTATGTCCGTATCTCATCGGTCGTCATTTTCCTAATCGGTGTTTTAATCCGCTCCAGCAAATGCTCTGCGGTGACTCTGTAATACTGTATTGTCCGTTCAGAGCAACCTTCGATTCGTTTGGCATCTAGGAAGAGCTTCAGATACTCTTCATTTGTCGTCTCTGATTGCTTGATCGCATCGGGAACAAGATTCTTCAGTAATACCTCCTGCAGCTTTTTCATCTGAGCAATGCTCAGATACTCTGCCATTTCATTTAAGATATTAACCAGTTTATCTTCCATGTTGATACACTCCTTCTTTATGATGTACCAACATCCCTGCACCCATTATTTTATAAATTAAACAATACTATACCCATTAGAATTCATCTCGCGCTTAAGTCGGTCAGCACATTCTGTTATTGATGTATTATACTCAGCGTATATCATTCCGTAGATATCAGAGGGTCTTTCAAAGTTTTCACAGCGCTTAAACACAACTGCAATCCTTGATCTTCCAAGCTTGGAAAGAAGCATACCAAGCTCAAGTACCACATTCTGACGTGCTCGGAATTGAGCCTCGTTTTCGTGCCCAGCCAAATAGCCCACATCATCAGGAGTCGCCAATACTATTCCGAAATTGGTTTTAGGAATATAATGTTCTAATTGTTCTATGATAGTACGTCCTTGTGTTGGCAATGAATCAATGGCTAACGGTTCCACGCCCCACGAGCGTATCATCTCCATAAGTTCATCTCTGGCCGCTAAGTCTCTCCCATATACAATAAAGACTCTATCATTCTTCATAGACGGAAGCATTTTAGTCAAGAATTCTTCTACCTTTTCCTTCGCTTTTCCAGAAGCCCAAACCTTACCGGCATCTTCGCAAAACACCGAAGTACCATTAGATAGCTTAAACCGCCAAG
This sequence comes from uncultured Peptostreptococcaceae bacterium, assembly GCA_905235115.1. Classification (GTDB taxonomy): domain Bacteria; phylum Bacillota; class Clostridia; order Peptostreptococcales; family Anaerovoracaceae; genus RUG754. The sequence continues at coordinate 57,293 of CAJOKT010000017.1, read as the reverse complement.
CATGGTTCTTGTACCGTTTTTCCAACACAATTACATACTGACCATCTTCAAGCACTTTTCGCACAACATTTTTATCCATAGTTTCATCCAAAGTATTTCTGCATTAAGCTATCAAACAACAACTGAGCTTCATCCAGTGCCTTCTGCACTGCAAATTTTGATTTGTCGACCTGAGCGATAAAATCTACAAATTCTTTTTGAAGGTCCATTGGCGGAAGCATAAGCCGAAGCTTGTTATATTTTCCAACATTGAAGTGTTGTTGTGCTGCACCACCGGTTCCCTCTTCAATCTGCCTCTTGCCATGAGGCATGTTGGTGTATGTACACAGATAATACGGGTTAATTCGTTCTGTATTTGGCCTTGCAATGATAATATCTATAGCATTGCAGCCTTCATACCGTTTAGGTACTACACAGGTAGTCCCTGGAGCTCCAGACCTGACTATCAGAAGATCATTTTCTTTCAGTTGTGATTTTGCATTTTTATCATTTCCCTCATAGGAGAAGTACACCCAGTCACTGTCTTTGATAGTCATGGGTCCTACGTTAAGCGACCGAAAAGCCTTTACCCCATGCTCTGCATCTGTATAATACTGAGCTGGTTTGATGACAACCCCAACAGATACATTTGCAACCTCTTCAACATTAACAACAGGCCAGTTATATGGGTTCGTTTCATTCCCAAACATCTCGACAAATCGGGCTTTGATGAGATCGTCGAGGGCAGAAAGCTCCTGCTGGCGTTCGTCAATCACTTTTTCGACTCGGCTAAGAACATCAATTATCTCTGCCTGCCTACTGAGGCTATCCAAATTGAACTCTTCGTTCTTATAGTCTCGGAAATAAATGTGTGGAATCGTTGCACCAGAGAAGTACTTTTCCAGATGCATGTGTCTAACCACATAGCATAAGTACTCGGGCAATACATTTTCTTTTGGCAGCAAATACTGCATTGTTCCGATTACAGATGATCTCGCTGGAAGCAAAGTCGTGCGCCCTATTCCAGCTCCGTCCTTTACGACTGCAACATATGGCTTATCTTGATGATAAAAATCGACGTTGCCAATATAACCAGCTGCACCGTAAATAGGATAATCACCAGATTGTCCTTCAACGTCTGACTGACGTAGATTTGAAGATCCGCGATCACATACATCTTCAAGTTTGACCCGCATACTCATCCCTACAAACCTCAATTTATTTAATATATTCTTCCCAAGTTTTACCAAAGAACAATTGCGAACATGCTTCACGGAGAGCGTTTCTAAAAGCCATCAGAAACCCTAAATCAATGTTCATGGTACAGCTTTCATTCCAATCATGTTCATAGCTATATCTCCACTGCTCAAATGCATCAGAGATGTTATCCAGGCACTCAAAGCCAAACGGATTCATCCATATGCCACCATAGTAGTTCCTTACAGTGATCTTGATCCATTCCTTTGCCTTTTCTGGAAGTGCTTCATAGAGTTCCTTGAGCTTATGCTTTTTTGCAGTCTTAACCCCATAATACTTCATCAGTGCTTTTATATAGACTTCACATACAAAAGCCGAGTTTACTGTTGCTGGGGTAATGTACCATTCAATATCTGCAGTTTCATGTTTAAAACGTTTCTTCGCCATATCTGAACATTCTGAAAAAGCACAAGCATGACGAAACATCTGTTGACAAGCAATAAGTCTGTTCAAATCATCCATTCAGCAGTTTCTCCAACTCATCCATTTCTATTTTGATTTGATCTTCCAGACTTCTGAGGTTTGCCATGATTTCACTCGTGGGTGGATACTCTACAGGCTTGTATTCAGTCTGCTTGTATTTATTGATCGAAAGGTCGTAATCATTTGACGAAATCTCATCTTTGGGCACGAAGAAGCTCTGTTCTGTACGTTTACGCCCCTCTTCATCTTTCAGAGCATGGAACCGGGCGATTATATCCGGAATATCATTCTCCTTTATTTCACTTCTTTTATCATCCAGGCTGTATCCATCTGCCTTCATGTCGTAGAACCAAACCTTATCCGTTCCACCGTGCCCTGTCTTAGTGAAGATAAGAATAGCTGTAGATACGCCGGCATATGGTTTGAAAACTCCTGAAGGCATCGAAATGACAGCTTCCAGGCGGTTCCCTTCAATCAATTCTTTTCGTATGGCCTTGTGAGCTGTCGAAGATCCAAAAAGCACTCCGTCCGGTACGATACATGCGCAGCGCCCTCCGACTTTAAGCATCCTGAGGAACAGTGCCAGGAACAGGAGCTCAGTCTTTTTAGTCTTGCAAACTTTGAGAAGGTCAGCTGACACAATATCTGCATCCAAACTGCCCTTGAATGGCGGGTTCGCAAGGATCAGAGTATACTTGTCCTTATCTGGATTCTGATCAGATAAGCTATCCCGATACTCTATGTAAGGATTATCTACACCATGGGTCATCATGTTCATTGCCCCTATGCGAAGCATTGTGCGATCCATATCGAATCCATGGAACATGTGATTCATGTAATGGTCCTTATTCTGCCGGTTGAAGAATACATCCTGCTTACGGTTCTCTTTCAGATAATCGCTGACAGCAACCAAGAATCCGGATGTGCCACATGCGGGATCACACACGATCTCATCTGCTTTTGGTTCCATGAGATCTACCATCATCCTGATGATATGCCTGGGAGTGCGGAATTGTCCGTTTACACCTGCTGTCGCAATCTTTGAAAGGAGATATTCATACACATCCCCGCGTGTATCTGCAGCTTTCAGCTGAGCCATTTGCTCATAAATGCCGTCCATCGCGGTAACGATTTTATCCAACATCAAGGGAGTAGGAACCTTGAAGATTGCGTCACTCATATACTTGGAGTAGGCGCTTTCTTTATCGCCGTGCAGATTCTTGATGAACGGGAACACCCATTCCTGGACGGTGCTGTACATTTTGCCTGCGGGAAAGTCATGAAAGACACTCCATTTTAGCTGACTGCCGTCAGTGGTGCGATCTCCGATCTGCACCTCCTTGGCGAAAATACTCTCGTACGGGAGACCCAGCATGGCTGCTTCTTTGGCTCTGGTATTATCAGAATCATCCAGATCGTGGATGAACATCAGATATGTCATCTGCTCGATAACATCAAGAGGATTGGTAATTCCTCCCGTCCAAAAGATCTCCCAGATATTATCAATTTTGTTTTTCAGTTCGCCTGTAACCATTTTTACTCCTTATCCCAATTCCATACGTATGAGGTGTATCGTCCTCCACCGATTTTAACGATCTCTTCATCATTCAGCAGTTCTTTTAGTGCCCTTTCTACAGTCTTCTGACTGATATCAGGGCATTGCTTCATGATCTGCGCTTTAGTGATGGGGCCCGTTGTTCCCCGGACAAGCTCTCTGACCCGTTCGGGCTTTGAAAGCCCTCTTGTTATAAGAACATCCACCCTTGTTGAAAACTCTCTGTAAGCGGCAATTACAATGCCGAGAATATATCTGACAAATGGGAGATAGTCATTATCCCCATCATGCCATCCAAATGAGCTGCTCTGCAAAGCATCATAGTATGTCTCCTTACTGTCAGCTATCAATCTCTCCAAACTAACATACTTGCCTACAAAATACCCTGAGCGATACAACAGCAGGAGCGTCAATAACCTGCTCATGCGGCCGTTCCCATCATTGAACGGATGTATACAAAGAAAATCGAGAATAAACATCGGAATCAAAATTAATGAATCTAATTCAGAATCATTCAAGGCTTCCTGGAAAGCAATGCATAGCGACTCAACTGCTTCTGGTGTTTCCCATGCGGGCACCGGTTGAAATCTAACCCTTTTGGTTCCGTCAGCCAGTTCTTCTGCAATAATATTATCGGAATTTTTAAAGCTGCCGCCTATTGCAGAATTGCTATATTTGTATAATTCACGATGCAACTGAAGGATCATTCCCGATCTAACAGGTATGTAATTGTAGTTCTCATGAATCGTGTTCAACACATCCCGATAACCTGCGATTTCCCTTTCGCTTCGCCCTCTTGGGGTGGTCTTATTCATTACTATCTTCTTGATACGGTTTTCGGTAGTTATGATACCCTCAATTCGGTTGGAAGCCTCAGTACTTTGAATTTTCGCAATCTCCAGAAGTTCAGATAATACATCCTTCTGTGCTTCAACAAACAGATTCTGCTGGCCTTTCTGTTCGTGAATCTGTGCCAGATATGACACTATTTCTGGGGTCAACAGTTTCTTGTATTCACTTTTGTAGGTAAAAGATCTCATTCAATATCCTTGCTCAAAGTTTAATATAGTCATTTGTGTGTATCTTGACACAATTGAATTGTATCATGCATACCGTTAAGCGTCAACTTAATATAGTCATTTGTGTCAACAATGACTATATTGACTCACGTTTTGACCATATTGACCGGCCTGCACTTGTGCGGCTGCCTATGAATACCGGATTATTTGATCTACACAAAAGCCCACAAAAGCCCCTGGCACATAAACGGTAAACCGACCCGGGGAAAATCCCTTCTTATATCGTATCGTCCTGCGAATCTGCGGCTGCGTTTCTGCCCGCTTTTCTCACTCTCTCCAACCCCTCGATCACCTCAACCATCTCCTCCGGTATCCGCGCCCTGCACTCGTCCTTGAGCCACGGATCCACGCCGTAGAAGGCCTCCGCCATGCTGCCTGCGATGCAGGTCAGGGTGTCGCAGTCGCCGCCCAGGGACACTGCGGTCCTGATCACGTCCTCGAAGCTTTCCCCTTCCAGAAAGGCCGTGATGGCCTCGGGCACCGTCTCCTGGCAGGACTCTACGTGGTGGTAGCCCGGCCTGATCTCATCGATGGTCCTTGAGAGGTCGTAGCCGAATTCGCGGGTGATGTAGTCCCAGATAGAGTTTTTTGCGCTGCCGGTGCGAGCCATGTAGATGGCGGCTGCCGTGGCCTCCGCGCCTTTCACTCCTTCGGGGTGATTGTGGGTCACCTCCGCCGTCCAGCGGGCCACCCGGCGGGTGTCCTCCAGGTTGTCCATGAGCCAGCCTGCCGCGGCCACCCTCATGGCCGAGCCGTTTCCGAAGCTGCCGTAGGGCTTGGGGTCATCGGAGAAGAGCCACCGGGAGAACCTGGCGCCGTAGCCGGCATCCGGGTATTCGTGTCCCCAGTTTTGCATGGACCTGACCAGGCTTTCCTTCACCGCCTGCTCCACGCGGCTGTCGTTCAGGGAATCGTGGTCCAGCCAGCCGGCCTCCCCGGCCTCGGTCAAAGCCTCCGCGACTGCCACCGTCATCACCGTATCGTCCGTGAACTCCGACCCCTCGGTGAAAAGCGGGAAGTCCTTGGTCTTCTCGCCTCTGTCGAACTCGTAGGGGCTGCCTATAATATCTCCAAGTATTGCACCGTACATGGTATCACCTCCTGATCTGCTTGTATTATACTGCATTTGATGGGCAAAAAACGGGACTTGTTCCGGAATGCATGATCAGTTGCCCAAGTGCCCGATGATTTAGTATGGGGTTTTACTCCAAGCCTATTGTCTGAATGAACAGATTGTTCAGCCTGTCCCAATCATTATTCTGATCTTCAACACTGTTTGCAGCCATACTTTTGATTTCGGTGATACTTTTATCAAGGTATTCATTCAAAATATCAATTCTGGGAATAAGTTTGATCTCTGGCGAATTGATTTTCATCTCAAGTAAACGTTCCACCTCCGGACGAAGATATTCCGGAAGTTCCACTGATGCAAGCTCGGAAAAAAGCATCGGAGGAGGCGTATTCCTGTTCAGCACCCAGCGGCAGGCAAGAACTGGGCGCAGAACATAAAAGTATTTCTTTGCCTTTACCATCTCGCCCTTAAGGTATTCCCGATAATTTCCTTCCGCCATGCTTATATAGTGGTAAATGCTCCTTTTCCTGGAGAAGTAATCATTCATGATTTCTCTGAATCGAGCCGCAAAAGGTGTCTCCTTATATATGATCGGAGATGAAAACCACTCAAACAACGTCGGATTTGAACGATAAAGAAGCCGCAGTGTCTTTTTCAGATCCCAACCGTTTATATCCAGTTCATCGTTGATCGGCAGTTCTATGACATCGCGAACTTCATCAAGTCTTAGGTAGTCTTCCTTTTGCCGCACATAGATGAATCGCACGTCATAGTCGCTGTCCGGAGATGCGAAGCCCCATGCCCGGCTGCCTGATTCAACAGCCAGGAGGATATTAACGTGGTAATCCTTTTCAATCTGCTCAAGTTTGTTGAGAATCAGTTCCCTCATCGTTGTTCACCTTCTTCCAAGGTATGATATTCTCTCATTGCCGCGGCATTATTGTCCGCGCCGCTGTCGGTCACGGACCTCTGGTGTTATTATAACATATTATGTGTCTTGATTTCATACGATCACGTCTTTCTGATGGATAAACAGTGCGTATATCTCAACGGCGGCTCTTCACCGGTTGCCCTTGAGTGTAGGGTTTTGTATAATACGAGTAACTAAATGTATGTTTTGAGGGGGATATCATGGAAAAATCTAAAACCACCCAATTTGACGAGATCATCCGCGCCCGCATCAGGCAGGGCCGCGCGATCATTACCAAGTTCGCTGACGAGGACGCGGCGATCCCGGAGACCTACATGACCGACCAGGAGCTCAAGAAGCCTCAGCCTCCGCTGGCCAAGGCTCCCATGACCGACCGCATCACCGACCTGCCCAATGACTTCGATGCGCTGGATATCCGCTCGGATTTCCTTGGCATTATCAACGACCGCAAAAGCCACCGCGTCTACACGGACCAGCCTCTGACCCTCAGGGAGCTGTCCTACCTGCTCTGGTGCACTCAGGGGGTCAAGGATGTGCGGGGCAAGTCCTACGCCACCATCCGCACCGTCCCCTGCGGCGGCGCCCGCCACGAGTTCGAGTGTTACATGGCGATCCGTCGGGTGGAAGGCCTGGAGCCCGGCCTTTACCACTACCTGCCCATGACTCACCAGATCGAGTTCCTGGGCGAATCCGCTGACATGGGCGGCTTCATCTCCCGGTCTCTCCAGGAGCAAAACTGGGCCCTTAAAGCCAGCGTGGTCTTCTACTACAGCTGTGTTTTCTACAGGGCTGAGTGGCGCTACGGCGTCTGGGCTCACCCTGTGATCATGATGGACAGCGGCCACATCACCGAGAATCTTTACCTGGCGGCAACCTCCATCGGCCTGGGCGGCTGCGCTATCGCAGCTGTGGACCCTGAGGCCTGCAACCGTGAGTTCGGTCTGGACGGTGTGGAAGAGACCATCTTCTACGCCATGCCCGTAGGCACAGTGGACCCGGCCGACCGGGAATCCGAGGACGCGTTCTATGCGTTCGTGAGGGAGGAAGGATTGTAGATTCTGCACAAATATTCAATATTATTTTTTGCGCAGTGACACATATTGCACACGTAAAAAACACATATCGTACTCTGCAAACCCCCTCCAGTTGTAGTTTGTACTCTCTTTTGCCACTCTGAACGCCATCTGCGACGCGCCGGACTGCCAGCCCGGCGACATACTTGAATACCAAAGGGACGAAGCTTGACCCCGTTTTTATAATATACAAAATAAGAAGCCCCTAAAGGCTTCTCATCTCGATCTCTCTGCCATTCAGTTCCCCTGCCAGATCGTCCCGGTGGCTGGCGATCATAAGAGTCCGGCCTGAGGCCTTCAGCTCCTTCAGGAAGTCCAGAAGCCAGGCGGCCCGTTTCTTTTCAAGGTCGGCGAAGGGCTCGTCCAGTGTTAGTACCTCCGGGTCCAGAGCCACGACGGAAGCCAGAGCCACCAGCTTTTTCTGGCCGCCGCTCAGGTGGTAAGGGACTCTGTCCCTGATGTCCCTGAGTTCAAAGAGACTGAGCAGGTCCTCCACCCTCCTGTCCGCTTCTTCATCACGGAGCCCCATCTGTCTGGGTCCGAAGGCGATCTCGTCATAGACCGAGGAGTTAAAAAGCATGGTATCCGGGTTCTGGAAAAGGTACCCCACGGATTTGTGGAATCTTTTGGCCCGCCCGTTGTCCGCCAGGTGATCCCGGTCTATCTTCTCCCCTTTAAAAGCATAGCTTCCCTTCTGAGGGAATGACAGGCCGTTCAGGATCCTCAGGAGGGTGGTCTTGCCGGAGCCGTTACCGCCTCTCAGGATCACCGCTTCGCCTGCTTCTTCCTCCAGACTGAAGTCTCTGAGCACCGGGCCCTCTTCGCGGTCGTATTCGAAATATATGTCCTTAAGTTCGATTATTTTCATTTAAAGTCCTTTATAGTCATCGGTGAAGCCTCTGCACTGCATGGCCTCGTACATCTCCCGGTTCATCTCGCTGCCCCTCAGAAACACCGTGCCCATGATGCCGCCCACTGAATCGTATTTTTTGCGGTTCCGGCCCACTGACCTGAGCTGGAGCGCGGTCAGCATCTCCGTCATCAGGTTCCCCAGAAGCACGATGAACCTGAAGGTGATGTCGATCAGGAAGATCACCACGCCTGGCACGCGGAACCGGCGCAGTGCAGCTGTCACGTGGTTCCACTGGGTCCTTCGGTTAAAGATCCCCACGGCGGTAACGCTCATGATGACCTTGACCACCACCATTAAGCTGTTACTGAGGCGCCCCGGGTCCATGATCACCGCCGGCGCGAAAAGCACCGCCGCCAGTCCTCCGGCCAGAAGCGCCGGTCTAAGCACCGACCATATGTCCTTAGCCGGCATCATTGCCAGCACCATGAGGCCCGCCGCGGCAAGGCCCATGATACACAGTCTGTCCCTCGCAAGGGACATAAGCAGGATGTACAGGATCAGGACGAGAAGCTTGAGCCAGGCGGGAAGGCTGCATCTGCCCTCGCGGCCGCTCTCCACTCTGAGCCGGGACATGATGCCGCCCAGGCTCCTGAGGGTCCTATAGTAAAACGCGCCGCCATCACCGGGCGGCACGTATTCTTCACTTGTCTTCATCCATTCAGGAAGCATTGGCTGCATTCTTTCCTTTCAGCGGTATGGACAAAAGCTTGAATATGATGATCAGAAGTGCTGTGCCTGTGACGGCTGAGATTATGTAGGCCACAGCCTCGCTGACCTCTCCTAAGGTGTAGTCCGGCATGAGCACGTCCAGTGAGAATCCATCCTCCATGCCTTTAGGGGTGTAGCCCAGGGGGCTTCCGGTCTCTGCGGTCTCCGCGATCTCGTCGGCGCCCCATTCACCCCAGGCTGTGCCTGTGGCCAGCAGTCCCAGGGGGACCGCAGCGATGAGGACCGCCACCAGGGCGTAGACCGGGAAGCGGCCTTTTTTGCTCTCCTCCCGTACCGGGAGCCGGTCTCTGATGGCTTCGTAGGTCATGTCGGGAGCGGTCTTCCTCACAAAAGCGTAGACTGCCACCGTGAATGCCGCCTCCACCACTCCTGCAACCGCCATATGGGGTATCATCATTGCCGGGATGGCGATGCTGAGGTCATATGGACAGTACAGGGCGTTTCCGGCCGCGTCATGGAAAAGCTCGGGTTGGATGCCGAACTCCACAGCGCAGCAGAAAGCCGCGGCACATATCCCCACGTAGGACCCGATAGCCGCCGCAGCGTAGGCCCTGCCTGGCCTGGCGTCTGCGGAGGTCCCCTTCATGATCAGGCTGTAGATGCCGTATCCCGCAAAGGGCAGGACGAAGGCCATATTGAAGCAGTTGGCTCCGAAAGCCAGTATCCCGCCGTCCCCGAAAAGCACTGCCTGCAGAAGCAGTGCGACGGACACACCCAGACAGGCTGCCTCCGGTCCGAACAAAAGCGCGATAAGCGTGCCTCCCACAGCGTGCCCGGTGGTGCCGCCCACCAGGGGAACGTTGAACATCATGCTCAGAAACGAAAAAGCCGCCCCCACGCCGATCATGGCGATCTTGTCCCTGGGGAGCACTTCTTTTACTTTTTTGACTGAATGTACCCAGACCGGCACCGCCGCGGCGGTCATCACTGCACATGACGCGGGTGAAAGGTAATTTTCGGGAATATGCATCTCAGTTCCTCCTATGTAGTATTCATCCTCATCTATGGTTTAATTGTAAAAAAAAACCCCACGCCCCACAAGCGGGGAGGGGGGTTATGAATTTAGATATTTAAATAAATTTTTTGATGGCTTCCCTGAACTCTTCCACTTCCTCCATGTCCCCGTCCTCGATGGCGTGGACGATGCAGTGAGTCATGTGCTCGTTGATGATCTCTTTTCCCAGGCTCCTTAAGGCGGAGTTCACCGCGGTGAGCTGCATCAAAACCTCCGAGCAGTCCTCGTCGTTTTCCACCATCACCTTCACGTGCTGCAGGTGCCCGATGGCCTTGGATAAGCGGTTGAGCTGTTTTTTCTTCTCATCCGGGGAGTGGTAGTGTGCGTGCTTGTGTGTGCTCTCAGACATGGGTCCTGCGCCTCCTGGATGCATATTTCTGGTTTATTATATTATTATATCACTTTAGGCTGCAAAAATCGATAGTCGGCGCAGCGGGGCCGCGGCTCGGGGTTGCGGCGGAGGGTTGTGTTCTTGCGGCACGTTTGCGGCGGGGCCGCGGCTCGGGGTTGCGGCGGAGGGTTGTGCGTGGTCGCAGCGCGTTCTGTTGGCGGGCAGTTTTTTGCTTCTCAACAGACGACGGCCCGCAAAACCCTCTCTCAACAGAAGGCCGCTCTCAACATCACAAGCCTTCCCGCTCTACTCCGGTCCTTCCTTTGGCGACCAGCTGTCCTGTACCGGCTCGATCTTAAGGATCCCGGGCACCTTGACGGCCACCTGATACTGATCCTCATAAACGATCTCCCCGGGAGTGTTAGTGTACACCAGGTAGTACGGGTGCTCATACTTTTCCAGAAGCCACAGGGCGGGCCTGATCATTTTCATCATCTCCTCCGAATTCTCGGTCTTGAAAAAGCAGACTACCCTCTCCTGCCTTTTGCAGGGGTCCGGCCATGGAAGCGCCTCGGCAAACCACCCGTCGATCTCCTTGAAAAGATCCGCGTCTTCATCCTCCATCACATCGTTTTGGATCAACTGCCAGCACATGCTGAAGATCCCCTTGGCATACATGGTATTTTCGGCCAGCTCCTGACCCTGGATGCGAACGTACTTGTATCTGGTCAATGCCCTTCTCCCTCGCAAAAAACACGCTCCCGCACAAAATATCATCTTTTGGTTTTATTATATCACACAAATAAGCTGTAGTGTGGTTATTATGAGAATAGCGCCTGGTGCTCGCCGGATCCCTCAGGCCGAAAACAGCAGATAAAAAAACCAACCCCGCGTCCAACGCGGGGTTTTCCTTATACAAGAAAAAGCGAACCTTGCAAAGTCCGCTTTTTTCGTCGAACGTCCTTTGATCTGACGTCAGCCCCCCCATGAAAGGGCGGCGGGAGCCCCGCCTCACGACCCGGCCCGGCACCACACTCTCTTTATGGCCGGATCCTGCTGCGGTCCCGCCGCCCTTCATTTTAAATATACATCCTGTTCTGTCCCATTTTAGGGACTCGAATGTTTTGCGCACGGAGAAATTGTGATATACTTTAGGTGACATTATCCGAACATAAAGGAGGTTTTCCTATGGCGGCAGAAAGAAAAGGAGACAATCAGAAACTCAAGATGCTTTATCTTCTGAAGATCTTCAGCGAGGAGACCGATGACCTCCACCAGCTGACCATGTCTCAGATCGTGGAAAAGCTGCAGGATTACGGGGTGAACGCCAACCGCAAGACCCTCTATCTGGACTTCGAGGAGCTGAGGAACTACGGGCTTGACATCGTCTCCTGCAAGACGGGCCACGACACCTACTACAGTCTGGCGAGCAGGGATTTTGAGCTTCCGGAGCTGAAGCTTCTGGTGGACTCTGTCCAGGCAGCCAAGTTCATCACGGACAAAAAATCCGCCGAGCTCATCAAGAAGCTGGAGTCTCTGGTGAGCAAGTACGAGGGCAAGCAGCTCCACCGCCAGGTGGTGATCTCCGGCCGGATCAAGGCCATGAACGAGAGCATCTACTACAACGTGGACCGTATCCACGAGGCCATCGGGTCCGGCTGCCAGATCAGGTTCAAGTACTTCCAGTGGAATGTGAAAAAGGAAATGGAGCTTCGTAAATCAGGCGCCTGGTACCAGGTGAGCCCCTGGGCTCTCATGTGGGACGACGAGAACTACTACCTGGTGGCCTACGACGCGGAGGACGACAAGATCAAGCACTACCGTGTGGACAAAATGCTGAACATCACCGTCACGAAAGATAGGCGTCTGGGTCAGGAACAGTTCCGGCAATTCGACATGCCCCGGTACACCAAAAGTCTTTTCGGCATGTACGGCGGCGAGGAAACAAAAGTAACTTTAGAAGCAAAAAACGATATGGCGGGCATAATAATCGACCGTTTCGGAAAAGACGTTTTCATCGTGCCCGTGGATGAGGACCACTTCCAGGTCACGGTCACCGTGTCCCTCTCCAACCAGTTTCTGGGCTGGATCATGGCAGTGGGCGACGGAATCAGGATCGTCCGCCCGGACAGCGTGGTGGAGCGGATGAGGGCCGAGATCAAACGACTGGCCGCACAGTATGAGATATGAATAGACTCCCGATGCTCCGGCACCGGGAGTCTATTATAATATACAAATGATCATAGTTCTTTTCCTTGATACCGGACTGTGACGGCATGAACGATTTTCCGTCCTTCATCTATCCTGAAAACCGCCGCATAATTGTCAACGATCGGCATGGTCACACCTCCTTTAGACTTACCAAGAGCAGCATAATTATGCTGCTCTGTAAACTGCAAAAGGCCGGAACACCAATTCAAGTCCTGTTTTCGGGACTCCTGCCGGTATATAATCGGATTGTAAAGAACAAAGGAACAACAGATTTCAGGATTTCACAGGGAGGTCTGACAATGGAAAAGATTTTTTTCACGATCACAGGAACCAACCACCGCTACGGCCTGGACTTCTTTGAGCCAGGCATGACGGTGGAGCTCAACAAGGAGCACGACAACGAATACGACAGCGAGGCGATCAAGGTGGATCTGGAGGGCCTGGGCCAGGTGGGCTACGTGGCCAACAGCCCCTACACAGTGCTGGGCGAGAGCTTCAGCGCGGGCCGCCTTTATGACAAGATCGGTGAGAACGCTCAGGGAACGGTGCTCTACAAGCTGGACAACGGAGTTCTCTGCTACATATCAGAGGGCCTGGTCAAATAAATATACTTCAACTTAACTTCTCTTTTGCGGACTCCCGGGCGCAGGCCCGGGAGTCTGTTTTTTCAATATTACTTCAAGAAAACCGTGCTACTTTGAAACCATCGGGAATATAATGTTCCCGTTAAAACGATATTTAGCATCAATACAGGGGGAAATAACACGATGGCTAACAAAAAACACAAAACACTTTCCAGACTGCTGGTACTTTTGCTGGCCCTGATCATTATTCTGGCATCAGCCTTGACCTATGCATACGCAGACGGAACAGACACACCGCCTGAGCCGCCTTCAGGCGACATGGGTCAGGAACCTCCCGGAGGGTTCGGCGGCGGTCCCGGCGGCACTCCTCCCGACGGAGCAGGCAACCCCGGTCAGGAACCTCCCGGAGGGTTCGGCGGCGGTCCCGGCGGAGCAGGCGGTCCCAGCGAAATGTCCGCGGCGGACATCACCTACACCGGCGTCACCGAGTTCACCTCCGACACTCGGGAAGAAGGCCAGACCTACTCTTCCACAGAATCCGACGTGCAGGCCCTCCTGGTGACAGCAGGCAACTCCGCCGTCACCAAGGCCACGGTCACAAAGACCGGCGATTCCGACGGTGACGATTCCGACTTTTACGGGACCAACGCTGCAGTGCTGGTCACAGGCGGCTCACTTGACATCTCCGATTCCGATATCACCACGGATGGCGCCCACGCTAACGCGGTCTTCGCCTACGGCGACGGAGCCATCACGATCTCGGATTCCACCATCAACACCACCTCCAACAATTCCGGTGCGGTGATGGTCACGGGTGGCGGTACTCTCACAGCCAACGACCTGACCGTGAACACCAAGGGCAACTCCTCTGCTCCAATCAGGTCTGACAGAGGCGGCGGCACCATGACCATCAACGGCGGCACCTACGAGTCCAACGGAATTGGTTCACCTGTGGTCTACTCCACCGCGGACGTGTACGTCAACGGCGCAGAGATGATCTCCACCGCATCCGAGGGCGTCGTGGTCGAGGGCAAAAATAGCGTGACCCTGAACAACGTCACCTTGACCGCCGACAACAACACCCATAACGGCAAGTCTGAGACCTACAAGGCGATCTTTCTGTACCAGTCCATGTCCGGTGACGCAGAGGAAGGCACAGCCGATTTCACCGCAAAAGACTCAGTCATAAACGTCCTGAACGGCGACACCATTTTCGTCACCAACACTACGGCGAATGTGACTCTTGAAAACAATGAGATCAACAACGAGTCAGGGGATCTCCTCAGGATCCAGACAGGCGCCTGGGGCAATGAGGGCTCCAACGGCGGACACGTCACCGCTGTCCTCACCAACCAGAAGGTCGATGGCGACATCATAGTGGACAGCATCTCAACCCTGGACCTGACTCTTCAGAGCGGAAGCGTGCTGACTGGCGCCATCGATACAGATGACCAGGCCCGGCAGCTGGATCTGACCATGACCGCAGACTCTGTGCTTGTGCTCACAGGCGACACCTACCTGGACAGCCTGACCAACGAGGACGCAGAGAACTCCAACATCTATCTCAACGGCTGCAAGCTGTACGTCGCGGGCTCTGAGACCGCTGCCAACGAGGGCTCCTATGCCGAGTCCGGTGAAACATCAGAAGACGAGGCCGCAGAAGGATCAACTTCCTCCAACGTCGCTCCCTACGTGGTAGGCGTCATCGTACTGGCCGCAGTAGTCGCAGGCGCAGCAGTTTTGAGCCGCAAAAAAAAGGCGGCCGAGGCTGTTACACCCGAAGACGCTGGCGCCGAGGCTGGGGCCGAGGTGGAGGCTGAGGCGGGCACTGACGCTGGCGCCGAGGCTGATGCTGAGTTGGATACCCAGGCTGATGCTGAGGTGGATACCCAGGCTGAGCAAGAATAATTGATATACGAAAACAGGGCGAGGATGTCATTTTTTATCCTCGCCCTGTTTACATTACTGTACTATTTCAATTTTTTGAAATAGTACAGTAAATAATTCCCATTTTTTAGGGTTGAACCCCGCTTTTGCCCGGATTTTTCCCCAAATTGCTCCTTCCATTACTGTAGGTAATCAAAAAACCTTTTTTTTACAGTAAAACACGGGGCCGCACCACTGTACTATTTCAATTTTTTGAAATAGTACAGTAAATCGAGTTTACATAACTTTTCGAGACGGGCCCATGGCATCAGCCACCACCAAAAATCTCTAAAAAAGGACCTTCCACGAAGGTCCTTTCCTACTATTTAATTCAGGTATGGGTCCAGCAGTATCTCTTCGCCGCTCTCAGTGACCCCCATGACGCCGAAGGCCCCCTCGTCTTGGATCTGCTGCACGTCGATGAAGCCCGACACGCCGCCGATGTCGCCGTAGACGGAGAGCTTGTGGTCGGCGAGCAGATCTTTTGCGCTGAAGGCGAAGAGCGACCCATCCTCCATGAGGGCGATCACCGTCCTGTAGCCGGCGTTTCCGAATCTCACCAGATAGATGTCGCGGACCTTGTCGATGTAGTCGAAGGGATAGATACCGCCGTCCTCCAGGACGCCGGTTCCCTCGTAGTAAGCCAGCATTTCACCGGTGGGCACCACCTTCACCCTGCCGTCCTCGTAGAGGGTCACGGACTCCATCTCAAGAGGAATGCCAGGCATTCCGTCGGTGTCGATCTCATCGATCACGGTCACCACTGTCGGCCCCTCCTCCACGGGGTCTCCGCCGGGAGCAATCACACCGGGGTCATCCGGAGGTTCTTCGCCGCCCTGGGACCCGCCGTTTCCGCCGCAGGCCGCCAACAGTCCGGCGGCCATTGCGACCGCCAGGACCATGACGAGAATCGATGTTAGTTTCTTAGCTTTCATTATATTTTCCTTTCTTCCCTCTGACCGGCAAACTTGAATATGTCAAACAAATATAATAAGCGCAAAACCCGCGATCAGCAGAGCTATGCCAATAACAAACTCTGCCATTCCTACTCTCTTTGCATATTCTTCATTCTTTCGGCCGGCTTTAAAGTCTGCCTCAAAGCCATTGATAAGATCATATTTGTCTTTGAAATAAATAAAGTATCCAAACAGAAGGAAAGCTAGCCCTAACAGTATAGCCAGTACCTTTATGACGATCATAAATACACCTCCACGCAAGTTCAGATTTATCTGATTTGCAGTCCGCTCGATGCTTAAAATAGATCCCTATGTGGCCGATGTCCATGGAGTTGTCATTCATTCTCCGGTTCTCTGTTCCTGTTGATCAGGGCGGCGAAGTCCTCGAAGTGCCAGTCAGGCGTGGGCTTCTCTCCTCCTGCCAGGTGGAAAAAGCAGCTGGGTATCTCCCTCTCCTTAAGATTTTTTGCGATGCACGGCGTGCAGCCCTGATCGTGATTCACAGGGTTGAACGGGCAATCGGTGTCTGTACATGTACAAAACTTTACCATTTGGTCAACCTCACATTATCTGTCTTGTCCCATCCCACGATGGTATTTTTCCTGTTGACTACGATTCGGGTACACATGGCTGCTCGGTCCTCTCTATGATCAGTTCCTTCGAGCCCTCCTCCAGGGAATTGTACTCGTCATAGTGGATGTGGTCGCCGGGGACCCCCTCCGCCAGGGCAGCGAGTTGTCCTGCCAGCGAAAGCAGGCCCTCTCTGTTTGCAGAGATGACCACCTCGTCATTGTCGTACTTCACGCGGATCTCTGATCCGTCTATCCAGTCGATATTCATGCCGTTCCGCTCCTTTCGCAAAACATTTAAATCGCCGTGTCACAGCCTGCGGTAAAGGTCTCCTGATCCATCTTATCCTGATCGGATGTCTTATGACCGTCTTAAGCTTTCCCGGGGCCACCTTTCCGGCATGCGACAGACAGATCTCCCGATGCGTCCTCTCGTCCGTTTAATCCAGAGTCACCGCGAATTCAGCAGCTTCCTTCACGTAATCGTTGTCCTTGGTCCTGATGGATATCTGACCCTTGGACGGTCTTCCCAGCAGATCGTCCATGGACTTGATCTTAGTCATGTAGTCGTTTTTGCCCATGTGAGTCACCACGTAATAGACCTCCGGAGGCATCTCATCAGCATATTTTTTGATCAGGGCTCTTCCGATGGCACAGGGTCTCTCCACCCAGATGGGCATGCCGATTATGACCCTGTCGTAGTCCTTCAGCTTTACTTTGCCCCTGATGGCAACTTTGGAAATGGTATTGTTTACGGTCGCAAAACACGCGCTCACATATCCCCAAAATCCCTTCCTGCCCCTGCCGTCGGTATACTCCTTGATATCGGCTCCCGCGATATCTGCGATGGTCTTCATCGCCGCCTTGGTGGTGTTGGTCCTGGTGTAGTATAAGCAAAGTGTCTTCATTATTATATCTCCTTGATGTCTCTGATGTCTTACTCTTCAGCGGATAGGTGGTGTCATCCGGAAATGATGTTTTGCGCGGTGCGGGTCCCGCACCATGATTATACCAATCCTGATAAATTCTTACAACTGCCCCTGTGACATTTCTGCCCCCTCAGGTGTATTATATATGAAATGCATTTCTGCCCATGGCAGCGGGTGAATATGAAAGTAACGGCAAGCAATATCGAAGAAATCTACATAAGGTACAGGGACCGGGTCTTCTCTGTGGGGTTCACCTACTTCAGAAATACCCTGGACGCAGATGACATCGTGCAGGAGACTTTTCTCAAGCTTCTGCGGTACGGCAAGGACTTCCAGTCTGAGGACCACTTGAAGAACTGGATCATAAGGGTGGCCGTCAACGAGTGCAAGCGGGTGACGCTTTCCTCCTGGTTCAGGCGAAGAGAGCCTCTGGAGGACTACGCCGACCGCCTGATATTCCCGGAGCCAGAAGGCCGGGACCGGAGATGGCGCCGAAGCCGAGGCTGATTCTGAAGATGCCGCGGATACTGACGGACATTAAGAGCACCCGGGCAAATAGAAATCAAATAGGGAAAAAAGCCGGGCCGCCCATAGGGCGGCCCGGCTTTTTCTGCATGGAGCAGTATCATTTTGTCAGCCACTTTTGGCCATGACCGGTCCTTGTGAATGGCATTTGCTGCCTGCCGGATCCGCGTTTTTCGCGGTTCCGCCATCTTACCGGTTCAATGCCTCCTCAAGCACCTCCAGATTTGTTGCCATAATGGCAATGTATGTTGCCCCATTGGCAACATCTCCGGATGTCGTTGCCTGCATGGAATCCAGTCTGAGGATCTGCTGGTCTTTGGATCCGGTGTTTTGCACTATTGTCTCGGCCAGGCGGCTGTCGCTGCCGTCGATTATGATGACGGCGGGCAGACCCAGCTCATCCAGCTTTTTCGAAAGGAAAGTCAGGGTCTCGAAGCTGGCCTCTGTCTCCGCAGAGCAGCCGGAAAACGCTGCGTAGTAGTCCAGCCCGTAATCATCTGTCAGGTATCTGAAGGGAAACCGGTCGCCGAAAAGCAGGGTCCTGAACCCGGCCTCCGAAATTGCCGCTTCGTATTGGCGGTCAAGGGCTTCCAGCTTCTCAATATATGCGGCTGCGTTGGCCTCATAAAGGCCGGCGTTTTCGGGGTCAGCCTGAGCCAGCACGCCGGACAGGCTGTCCACGAACAGCGAGGCGTTTTTAAGGGAGAGCCAGACGTGCTCGTCGTACTCCGTCTCATCGCCGGCCCCGCCGCTGTCCTGCATGCCTTCCACCGATTCTTCCTCTTTTGCGCAGTCGCCCAAAACGTCCATGAGGCTGACCACCACCATTTGATCGTTTACTGCCTCCTTCAGGGCGCCCTCCACCCACCGGTCGGACTCTCCTCCCACGTAGATAAAAATGTCGCAGGTGGATATCTTCATTATATCTGCTGCGGTGGGCTGGAAGCTGTGCAGGTCCACTCCGCTTCCCATGAGCATCGTGACCTCAGCCCCTGCCGGATCGTCTCCCAGAATGTTCATCACCCAGTCGTACTCCGGAAAGATCGTGGTCACGATCTGTAACTTTTCCTCCCGGCCGGCCGGCTGGTTTCCCTGAGACCCGCAGCCTGCCAAAAGACTTGCCGCGATCATGAATGCAGCCACGAAACCAATGATTCTTTTCACTTAAAACCTCCGATTACTTTGATTTCCGGTCATTATCTGAACAATTATACCGTGATCCTTACCAGGGTCCCGTCGGAGCTTTCCACATCCACCAGGGTGAAGTGGCCGTTTGTCCTGACGTATCTCTTAAGTTCCCGGCAGAGATCTTTTGCGACGGGCGCGTACTTTGCGGCCTCCGGCCCGCCGCAGCGGGCGGCGGCCTTCAGAACGAACGGGCTCCCGACGAATCCCAGAGGCACCGGTATATTGATGCGCCGCCCCTCATCCGTTTTTATTCTGATCCACATGGCCTACTCCACGAAGATCCGGACGCGGTCGCCCTCGGCGGAGTCCACAGTCATGATCTCACCGACCAGTCCCGCCTCCACCAGCCGGATCACATCGTTGAAGTCGATGCCTTCCAGGGCTTCGTTGCCGTTGATTTGAGGCATGGACATACCCATTTTGATGCCCAGCTTGACCACCATGAGGGGCAGGTTGATGGTGACCTTGTCCCCTTCAGAGGAGTCGATGCGGATCTTCAGGATCATATCTTCCATTTTTTTACGTTCTTCGGCAGGCACCATCCGGGTCACGGAGGTCTCCTTGCCCAGAAGCTCGTCCAGGCTCACCCCCAGTATGTCCGAAAGGTCCGCCAGGATCCCCACGTCCGGCATGGACGCGTCGTTTTCCCACTTGGATACGGCCTGTCCCGAGATGCCGATCTTCTCTCCCAGTTCCTCCTGAGTGAGGCCCTTCTGTTTTCTGAGTCTCGCAAATCTCTGTCCAAAAGTTTCTTTCATTGTACTATCCTCTCTGTCTTTTTACTATTCCGGGCCGCCGCCCGTCCCTTTTCGAGCTGATAATAGCAAAACCTCCTGCCCTCCTGAAGGGGCTGTAGGTTGAGATCCCTCACCTGTCAGTTGGATATTATACAACTATCGGTTGGATAACGCAAAAAAATGAGCTGCCGCGTTTGCCCGGGGCGCGCCGGACCCCTGGCGAAGAGCCTGAAAAGAAGAGGGTGTCTCAAAAGGTCTGCCTAATGGCCTTTTGAGACACCCTCTCGTTCATTCATATCTTACCTGAACTCCTCCAGTGCTCTCACGATCTTGTCAGCTGCGTGACCGTCACCAAAGGGCAGATAATGGCTGTCGATGGTCTGCTCGTGTGAAAGCTTTTCCACTATCTCATCTGCTATCGGTCTGGTAAGCTCGTTGCGATTGTCGATCATCGTCTCCGGCCAGCACACAAAATCCAAAACGGTGACGCATTTTTTGCCTGCGAAGAAGGCTTCCCTCTGCAGACCGCCGGAGTCCGTAAGGATCTTTTTTGCGTTTCTGACCAGACATGCACTTTCCAGGTATCCCACCGGCTCTGTAAGGATGATTTTGCCGGTTCCCAGCCTGTCTCTTAGTCTCAGGGCCCTTTCCTTGTTCCTGGGATGGACAGGATATATTGTCCGGGCATCCAGCCTTTCAGCGGCTTTGAATATCTCCAGAAGAGTGTTGTCATCATTGGTATTTTCTTCCCTGTGGCATGTCATGTAGTAATATTCTTCAGGCACGCCGGTCTCTCCGCCGCCAAGCAGTTTAAGTACGATATCCTTCACATCGAGTTTTGTGCTGTATTCAATAAAGGCATCATACATCGGATCGCCTGTCAGGACTCCCTTTTCCTGAAGACCTTCCACGGCCATCTCATCGTATCCGCTCCTCGTGCTGGCCAAAAGCAGACTGGCCACATGATCTGTACAGATACGGTTTATCTCCTCCGGATTTGTCATGGAATGGACTCTGATGCCTGCCTCCACATGGCATACCGGGATATGGAGCTTCGCGGCAGTAAGGGCCGCCGCAAGCGTGGAGTTTGTGTCACCGTAAACCAGCACCCAGTCCGGGTCTTCGTTCACCAGCACATCCTCTATGGCCATCATCATGCGCCCCGTCATCTCAGCGTGTGTTCCCCCGGAGATGCCCAGATTGTAGTCAGGGTCCGGTATGTCCAGTTCCCTGAAAAACTGCTCCGACATGTTATAGTCGAAATGCTGGCCCGTGTGGACCAGGATCTCCTGATGATCCCGCCTCAAAACATGGGACACCACCGCGGCCTTGATAAATTGTGGTCTTGCTCCGACTACTGTAACTACCTTCATGTTAAGATCTCTTTCAAACTGCCCCTTGATACCTTAAAGATCCGGTACATTCTAAATGTGGTAAACTCCCGGCTGATCGATAATGTTGTGGCAGTCCAGAACCACCTTGTCCTTAAGCTTCCCGGCGTTGTTTCTGATCTCATCATGCTTGACCATGATGACCACCATATCCACATCACGGAGGAAGGCGTCAAGATCGTGGTACTGATTTGCCACCACGTCATCTGTTATGAACGGATCATATACCTTCAGGCCCGTGGCCAGGTGACGCTCCTGAGATTCAAGGAGCTGCAGCGTCGGTGATTCACGCATATCGTCCACATTCTCCTTGTATGTAAGGCCGTACAGACCCACCTTTGTGATGTCTGTCATGCCCTTTTCCTTCATTATGTCATAAATGCGGTTCAGCACGAAATCCGGCATGCCGTCATTGGTCCTCATGGATTCATCGATCACCTTGGCAAGGGAAGGATAGTCACCCACCAGGAACCAGGGGTCCACTGAGATGCAGTGTCCGCCTACACCCGGACCCGGCTGCAAAATATTGACGCGGGGGTGCATGTTGCAGATCCTGATTATCTCATAAACGTCCATGTCGTCATGGCGGCAGATCTTGGCCAGTTCGTTGGCAAAAGCGATGTTGACAGCGCGGAAGGTATTTTCCACTACCTTTGTCATCTCAGCAGTCTTGATGTCGGTCACCACGATCTCACCCTGACAGAAGGAAGCATATAATTCCTTCACTTTCTCGCCCACAGCCCTGTCATCAGCGCCGATGGTCCTGTTGTTATGGATAAGTTCGTACACCATGTTGCCGGGTATGATCCTCTCCGGTGCATGTACAAGGTTGATGTCCTCTCCGATCACAAAGCCGGCGTTCTCAACAGCAGGGCGGATATACTTCTCAATGGTTCCGGGGGAAACAGTGGACTCTATCACAAGAGTCGCCCCTTTCGGCGCTGCTTTGAGGACCTGTTCCACGGCAGCCACCACGAAGCAGGGATCGACTTTTTTGCTGAACTTGTCGTATGGAGTGGGTACTGAAACGATGTAGGTATCCGTGACCTGGTACTCTGTGGTGAAAACTATGCCGGAAGTGAGTGCGTCGCGGAACAGTTCATCCAGACCTTTTTCCTTAAATGTGGTCCTGCCTGCATTGAGGGTAGCCACAAGTTCAGAGTTAAGGTCTGTTCCGATCACCTCGATCCCGTGAGAGGCCAGCATCAGTGCAGTTGGGAGCCCGATGTAGCCAAGTCCGATAACATTTACCATTTTTTCTCCTTCCGATTCTTTATATAATAAATGAATATATCCTAAAAAGCCGGTTTTGAGCAGTGCATCCACACAGCATTTCGACCCTGCTTCGTGGTCGTCTTCCTGTGGGTGTCACACTCCTCAAAAACTACAGGAGCATTATAGCAGACCTTCGGCTCTGCTTCAATCAAAAAATCCTAAGCCCTCTCCCTGCCTCTTCAGGCCTCAAGAAATTCCTTCACCTTTTCCTGGTATTCCGCCTCCTCATAGGCGGCATGTCCCAGCCTGCCGAAGATCACCGCTTCTGTGCCCAGTCCTTCGGCAAGCTCCACCGAGGCTTCCGGCGACATGACCGCGTCCCTGCCTCCCGCAAGGACCAGCACCGGGCATTTGATCTCACCCAGGCGGTCCCTGGTGTTCACCGTCAGACACGCCCTGGCCAGGGCAGCGAACTCCTCGGGGGTATGGGTCTTGAGCCGGTCCATATCCACCTCGTCCGGGTCCGCCTGTCCGGGCTCCACTCCCGGCGGGTAGAGCATGTCCATCATGCTGTCCGTGAGTGCAGCCATGTCCCCGGTGAGGGCCACCCTCACCCACTCCTCAACATTTTTGGTTAGCACCGGGTTAGGAGTGGAGGTGGTCACGTTGAGCACCAGTTTCTCCGTAAACTCCGGGTGGTCCAATGTCAGATACTGGGCGATCATGCCGCCCTGGGAGTTGCCCATGACCAGAGCCCTCTCAAGGCCCAGCGCGCGTGCGCCGTCATACACGTCCTCCGCCAGCATCCGGCAGTCAAAGCTTTCCGGAAGGGGTTCCCTGCGGTCTATCACATATATTCTGAAACTGTCCGCATATATCCGATATCTTCTTATGAGGGACTTTACTGTGCCCCTCAGCCTCCTGATGTTCAGCCCCCTGATCAGAAGAAGGGGCCTGGACCCTTTGCCGAAAACCGCATAATCCATTGAGTGATCGCCTATGGTGATCACGCCCTCTTTTACGTCGTAAGACATTTCAGCTCCTTTTGGGGCGCGGATCTTTTGCGCAAAACATCCGCCCCGCACCTTACATAAAACCGCCGTAACACCCGTTCAGGTGTTACGGCGATCTCTTTGATCAGTTTTTTGCGTCAACGCCGACCGGCTTATTCAAACAGCACGATCTCTGCATCCGCATCGTTCATGATGGTCCTGATGGAATCATCAGAGATAAGGGCGGGTCCTCCGAAGGTCACGCTCCTGGTGGCTCCGGATTCTGTCACCCATTTTGCAACGTTTGCGATCATGTCATCCCTGTCCATAGCCAGAAGCACAGGTGCTCCGATGACGGAAGCAACTGCTCCGCCGCTGAGGCCGTCCGGGAAGTTCTGACCGTATACGATGACTGCTGTCTCAAACTCACCCTCGAAGAACTCGTGGGCTACCATGTAGGATGTCTCGTAGCGGTTAGCTCCTTCGAAGCGCTTGATGCCGTCGGCGGGCACGAAGTTCACCAGTTCGGCAGCCACTTCATCGCTTACCGCACCGGTTCCTCCGACGATCCACGCGTTGGTAGCCTGAGCGCCGGCCAGGTAATCACGCTGGTCGTTGTTGAGGCTCTTGCCCACCAGAAGGATGGGCTTGCCGACGGAACTGGTCGAAAGCGCATCAGCGAATCCTGTAGCTGAGGCGATCAGCACTTCCTTGGCGTTTCCGCCCAGGGCATTGGCTTCCTCGAGGATCTGGATATTGGTCTCGAACCTGTTGGCACCGCCAAGACGCTTCACATCATATCCTGTAAGCATATCCTGGAAGTTCTGAGATACCACGCCCGTACCTCCAAGGAGGTATATCTTTGCATCCTCTGCGGCATTCTCCTTGATGTAGTCGAATACCGCTTCCTCATACCTGGGATGTACCAGAAGGATGGGTGCTTCAGCGACTGCTGCAAGATAGCTTCCTGACAGCGCGTCAGCGAAATCTCCGCCGTAAGCGACGACCACGGTATCGAAGCTGCCAAGTCCGTTGACCTGCTTCATGTAGTCGGCTGCCCGGAATGCAGTGTCATAACGGCTGTCGCCCATGACTCTCAGGTGATCAGCGTCAACCGGTCCTTCTGCAGTGCAGATGATGTCAGCTCTGTTCCTGATACGGATCCTGGGGAATGGTCCCTCGGGAGCGTTGAACGTGTCGTCATAGGAGGAGATTCCTGTTGCGGAGATCTGTGCTCCTACTACGCAGTTCTCGACTTCGTTCTCTGTTGTGATGTATCCGTCGATGAATACTCTTGCAACATCGCCGTTGGCGTCTCTGATCATGATGGTCTGGATCAGACCGTTCACTTCTTCAACACTGTCCACCGTACCATTCAATGTTACCAGTGAGCCCAGCACTGACAGATCGTTGATCTGAGCTGCTGTGACTTCGGTAGGCTCAACTGTGCCTTCGCCGATGATCTCGATGGATGTCACCTGAAGTTCAGGCTCTCCCTGATAGAGGTCCGTGTAGCCTTCAACATGTACCTTGTCGCCGATCTTGAATTCGCCGGAAACCGGGAAGCAGCAGATGCCGCCGGTGGCGTCCTGTACGTAGATGCAGTCGAAGAACGCGGTGTCTTTGTCATATCCTGAAGCGTTGGATGTGACCACGCCCTCGATGGCGTACTCAAATCCTGCCTCGGTCTGTGAGTTGACTACGTCGATATCTGTTACGGGAAGGTCTCCTTCGTTTTCACGAACGGTGACTGTGATGTCCTTGCTGTATGTAAACTCCTTGTCGCCTACCTGGAATACCGCTGTGACCGTGATGGTCATTCTCTTTGCAACGGTGGGTGTGTACTGGAAGGTAACCGGGATCTCTCCGCCTGCTGCAATGGGATATCCCTCAGTGTCAGTTCCGATCACTGTGCTTCCGTCCACTGTGTAAGTAAGGGACTTGACGTTTACAGCATCTTCCTCATTGTTGAACAGTGTGGTGGTAAGGGTCATGGGCTGGTTGACCAGAGGATGCTCTGAATCGACTGCCAGTTCCTTGATGCCGACTGCGATGTTGTTGCCTACCCAGACAGGTGCGGTCACTGCAAGGTCTCCGTCCTCCTGGGTGACTCTTACGAAGTAGTAGCTGTACTCGGGTTCAAGCTCAGCAGTAAGCTTGCCGCCTGCAAGCTCTTCTGCATCATTCCAGGTCTTGACGACTGTTCCGCCGTTGGCGACCAGTTCGACCTTGGATGTGGAATCGTAGCTGTTGGGATCGTACAGGGTGACGTCCACATTCAGAGTCTCCGGTATGTTTTCTTCGGAGAAGATGGTGCCCATGGGCTCATCGTTCACAGTGTAGATGATCTGAAGGTTCTTGTCCTCTGTAGCGTAGACTCTGAGAGCGCGGATCGCGTCATAGATGCCCTGCTCGGAGAAGTCATTGGTGAGAACTACGTCTCTTGCGTCATTGGCGTTGCCCCAGCGTCCCTTATGGTTGTCCTGGTTGTTGGTGGGAGCTACGTGCCAGCCGTTGTCCAGAGCCAGTGTGTACTGCTCATAGCTGGGATAGTATCCGCCTGCACCGATCTGACCTTCGCCGTTGCCGACCTCTACCAGGAACATGTGAGCGTCAGTCTCATCATCTCTGTAGGAGAAATCCTGGAAGTTTCCGAAGGTGTCTCCGGGATGGTTGAACTGGCTGAGAGAGTCGCCGCCGTTGATGGTCTCATAGTACAGTCTCATTCCTGCGTCATTGGACTTGTTGTTCAGATCATTGTTGTTTCTGGAAACAAGACCCTCTGAATCGAAGGTGTTGATGTGTCCGGGACCGCCTGACCAGGTCATCTCGAATCCGCCGATAGCGATCAGATCCGTATGCTCGGAGTTGAACTCGGCGATGGTTCCCTTGTAATTATCCCACTCTTTTTTGCTGGCCGTTGTCATCAGACTTGCGTCGTTCAGAGCTGCAGCCGGGTTGGCTGCTCCGGGAGCATCGAAGTAGTTGGAGTGGTCGGTGAAGGCCACGAACTGTACGTTTGCGCTTTCGGGAAGCGCTGCGATGTATTCAAGAGCGGTGTCCAGAGTACCGGAACCGTCTGAATATGTGGTATGTGAGTGAAGCTGTCCGAAGTACAGTTGGTAATCGGATAAGCCTACGATGAAGCTCCACGCGGTGTCGGCCTCGACTCCGTCGGCTCTGGTCGCTTTGATGCTGACCGTCACACGTCCGTCCTCCATGTCTGCAGTCGGCGTGTAGCTGAGAACTCCGTTCTCGAATACGGCCTGAACTTCTTCGCCGTTGACCGTCATTGCGAAGGTCGGATCGTCTCCCACGTTGCCGACCTTGGCTGAGATCACGGGTCTCTTATCGTCGCCCGTCTGAGCGTTGGGAGCAGGAGTCAGATCCTCGAAGAAAGGCTCGTCTATGATCTCGATCTCTTTCTCTCCGGTGTAGCTGATCTCATATCCGTTGGTAACGGCTACCGTGATGGTGAAGGAATCTTTGAGTCCTTCTGCATCCAGGTTCGCAGAGGGGATCGTGAAGCTGTATACCTTGTCGTTTTCGGATGTGATGTCCGCTGCGGACACGGTGTATGTGCGGCCGCCGACAGTATAGGTGATAACTACTTCTGTGATCTCTTCGCAAAGGTCATCAAGCGTCACCGTTACGGGGAAGTCCTGCTCAAAATATCTGTGGCCTTCGCAGTCGAATACCACTGACGGATCCTGAACGACTCCGTCCTTGACGATGGTATCATCCGTGACCTTGTAGAAGTCGAAGTAGAAAATGCTTGTGTCAGCTGCATTGGCCTTGTACGTCCAGCCTGAGAACACGCTGGAGTAGTACTCGATGCAGACAGGTGATCCGCTGTAGTTGGCTTCTTTGTTGAAGATGACGTATCCGTCGCCGTCGCTGGGCTTATACAGATACCACTTGGCTGTGCCGGGTATGGATCCGTCTTCTTTCGGGTCTGCGAAGAACAGTACCTCGTCGTTGTTTGTTGCCAGATACTGATCTCCGACCTTGAAGGTGTAGTATCTTCCGGTTGAGCCGATTGTGAATACATATGCTCCGTTTCCGGGATCAGCCTTGTCGCCGATTATGGTAGTGGGGATGGCATCCAGTGAATAGTTGGCTTCCTTGAAAAGGCCAAGGGAAGACTTGGCTGCATCACTGTAGATGACATACTGCTCACCCGGTGTAAGTATCCCGTCCCACTCGCCGTCATCATATTCAGGTACTGCGTCCGCAGGATCTACCAGGTAGAACTGGAGAGCGTAGTCTGTACTGGACAGCTGGCTGGAGAAGGGTGCATATCCTGAGAAGACCTCTCCGCCGTTACGGACGTATGCTTCGATGTATACGGGAAGATCAACGCCATTCTTTTCGATGGTCAGCGTGCTGCTCTTGAAGTACCAGGTGTGGTTCTCGGAACTGAAGGGGCTGAGCACCCACTCATTGACAGTCTCACTGTTGTAGTTGGTGTTGACTGTAAGTTCTGCATAAGTGCCGCTGGGCCATACAGAGATGCTGTTTGCGGGCTCATCGTTTGAGTAGAAGCTGTATGTGCCGTTGTCGTTGACTTTGACAGTCCACACGAAGTCTGATGTGAAATCCTTGACCTCGCCGTCCTCTATGATGGCCGGGTTGGCTTTCAGATACCAGTCGCCGTTTGGCTTGGTGCTGATGGCTGTATTGTGAGTCGGGCTGTAGATGGCAACTGTTGTGCCGTCTTCAAGCTGGCTCAGGCTGGTGACAAGGTCGCCCTCGATCACGGGTCCCGTCGGAGTCTCAGGTTCTGCGCCCTTCTTGTAGAAGGTGACGCCGTACTTGTCCTTGGTGGGATTGTTCTCTCCGTAAAGAGTAAAGCCGTTGTAGTACTCGAGATATACATGGCTGTATGTGGTCGGCATGTCCTCAAGATACATGTAGTAGTTGAAATCTTCGGCATCCGGTCCGGTCAGGATCCAATCTGCGTATGTTGAATCTGTTACTACCAGATTGTTATATGTGCCGCTTACTACTCCTCCAAGAGTCTTGCCTTCCTGAGTAAAGTTGTATGTCCCGTCATCGTTCTTTACGACTGTCCAAACAATATCTGTGTTGCCTGTTGTGATCACGCCTTCTTCGGGTGTAACGCTGACAGCTGCAACAGAATATCCGGCAAGGGTGTTTCCAACTGCTCTTCCGTTGTAGTCGTTATAGATGATGACCTCATCTCCGTCGGAAAGAGTGCTTGTCAGACCGAAGTCGTCGCCCTCCACAGGTGTGGGCTCGCTCTTCTTGACACGATAGAACTGCATTCCGAAAGCATCACCTAAAGCATTCGATGCAGCCGTGGAATATGTGCAGAATACCGGTGTCTGCGTGCCATTGACATTTTTATTAAATACCTCTATGAAAAGCTTGCCGTAGCTTCCGGAAAGCGTCTTGCTCTCCATATTATATGTATGCGTTTCGGCGTTTACTGAATTCAGTATCCAGGATGTGTCTGCGCCGGAAATTGATGCATTGCTGGTCAGTTCCGTGTACGTGCCGCTGAGATACGCAGTAACAGCAAGGTTGTTGTCCTGAGTGAAGGTGTACGTGCCGTCACTGTTAATGGTCACCTGCCACACCTGATCATCTGCAGGATCTACGACCTTGTCGTCCTCAATGACAGCCTCGCCTGTCATGAGATAGAAATCACGATATGTCTCGGACGTCATTGCGAAACTGTTGCTGGGGTTGTAAATGACTACATAGTCTCCGTCCTCCAGATCAGCCAGGTCTGTCACAAGGCCATAATTCTTGACTGTTCCGTAGAAATCGAACTTGTAGGCAGTAGTCGTTCCAACGCCGTATGTCGTGAACCCGTTGTAATATTCAAGGGCTTGCTGCTTGCCGTTGTAAACAGCATTCAGGTTGGTAATGATCCATGTGCCGTCTGTCTGCTGCTCAACAGTCCACTTTGAATAGTCGCTTTCGCTGTCCGCAAAGGTAAGACTGTTGCCGGTGCTTCCGGATGTCAGGTATTTACCTTCCTGGTTGGCGAAAGTATATACGTCATCTTCAACTGTGACATCAAGTACCGCCATGGTATCGGTCACCGTAAGTTTATCGTCTGAAATGGTTGCCGTTTCTCCGGCAAGTCTGCTGCCGCTTGCGGTCGATGTCATTGCCAAACCGGTCGTGGGATGGTAGATCACGACCTGAGCTCCGTCCACAGGCGCCTCTGTGAGTTTAGGCCACTCTGTTGCGGCGGGCTGGGGAGAATCTTCCTTGAATGTCCCGGAAACTGTGGTGTTCTTTGTGATCTTAACGGTGACCGTTCCGTTCTCGTCCACTGTGACCTCAGAATTGTTCACGAGAAGTTTGTCAAGTACATATCCTTCATCCGGTGTCGCCGTGATGGTGATCTCTTCGTTGTAGGCGATATCTTCCGTCTTGGAAGCTGTGACGGTGCCGTTCTCGGCAGGCTCAACGGTCACCGTGAAGGGTCCCTGTGGAGTAACAGGAGTACCGTTATCTCCATATAACTCAAACTTGTAGGCGGCGTTATTTGCCTGCACGCCATATGTGGTGAATCCGCTGTAGTACTCCAGTGCCTGCTGATTATTGTTGTATACAGCATTGGCATTTATGATGTACCAGGTTCCATCTGTCTGTTTTTCGAGAGTCCACTTTGAATAGTCGCTTTCAGCGTCTTCAAAGGTAAGGCTGCTTCCGGTTGCCCCTGCGGTCAGGAACTTTTCATCCGACGTGACGAATGTGAAGAGTCCATCCTCTTCCCTTACGTCAAGCTGGACCATGGAATTAGTCAAGCCCAATTTGTCTTCATCGTTAAAGGAAGTAGATGTACCTGCCAGTTTGGCTCCGGATGCAGTTCCTGTAAGCGTCATTCCTGAATCCGGATGGTAAATGACTACGATGGCTCCATCGACTATATCCTCTTCGATCAGAGGCCAATAGGCGATGGGCTGCTCTGCTTCTCCGCCGCTCTCAAGTTCCCAGAACTGAAGGGTCTCTCCAGTAATATTGCTGTTGATTGACGTATAACATCTCCAGTCAGGTATTCCACTCTGCGCAGCTGTTGTCGCACCGAGATATCTTGTGTTACCCGCTGTATCCTGAGCAGTGAGATAATTGCTGGTAATGCTCCAGTCTGCTCCAACAGATGGCTTTGTATTGATTCTAACGCCACTGTTTGAATTGGTAACATACAGGTATAACCCACTGCTGTTGGTGATGTTGTACTTACCGTTAGTTTCTGTTATTGTCCATCCATAGTCATCTGCCACTCCACTCGTTGACAATTTACCGTCGCTGACCGTCACAGCAATAGCTGCAGGGCCAGGATTGGCCGTCACTTTAGCGGTCGGCAGTGCATAGATGGTACTGCCTTTCGTCATCGTGATCGCAATGGGCTTGTCCGATGCGGCCGCCGCAGCGATGTCTGTGACCTCGGTCCAGGTCGACCCGTCAGCTGCGTATGCCTGTGTCGTCCATGCCATGGGCGATGACATAGTAAAAATCATCCCTATGCATAACAGTATAGAGATGATTCGCAATAAAGATTTTTTCATTACATACTCCTCCATTAGAATGGTTAAAGTCGTTTACCCCTTACGCCATATAATTATATCAAAAACTACCGTGCTGCGGTACAAAAAATTTACGTTTTACAGTCATATTTATGATGTTTTTTTGCGACATTGCTGCGAGCCTTTTTTGAGCACAGGTTTTGACCGCTTTTGTTCAATCCCTTGACAAAAAAATATATACTTGTTATTTTTTGTTTTGGAAGAAAAGAGGTACGAAGTGAAGAACATAAACTCTAAAAATACGATAAAAATCGAGAAGACCACCATCATCGCTCTGATCATCGCCGCAGTGATCTTCGCAGCGCTCTTTATGGCCGTGCATGAGGCGAAGGAGCCGGACATCGAAGCCGACGACATACTGGAATACGAGAAAGGCACGGTGGTCACCGTCCTGAGCGACAGCACCCAGCAGGATCCTGCGTCCGACGGCGCCTACCGCGGCGAGCAGATGCTTACGGTCAAGGTCGAAAGCGGCCGGTACAAGGGCGAGGAACTCCTGGTCTACAACTACGTGGGTCCGCTTTACGGCGTGCCCGTCAAGGAGGGCGACGGGGTCACCCTGGCCGTCTCCACGCGTCCCGGCGGCGATCACACCGCCACGGTCTATGAGTACAACCGCATCCCGGCTGTGGCCATCATCCTGGCAGTCTTTTTCCTGATAACCATACTGGTTGGAGGACGGACGGGGCTCAAGTCCCTGGTCGGACTGGTCTTCACCGTGCTCTGCCTGTTCCTGTTACTGATACCCCTGCTCCTTAAGGGGGCGCCCACCATACTGACCACGTTCCTGATGTGCGCGTACATCTCATTCGTCAGTTTCACGATCCTGGGCGGCATCCATCAGAAGACCGTAAGCGCCTTTCTGGGGACTCTGGCCATGTTCTTCGGACTGGCAGCCCAGGCTCTCACCAGGATCAACGGCCTCAGGGTAAGCAACGTGGAGCCTCTGCTCCAGCTGAGGCAGTCCGGAATGGAGATAGGCCTCAGGGGCCTGCTGGTGGCAGGCATAATCATAAGCGCTCTGGGAGCTGTCATGGATGTGGCCATGAGCATCTCCTCATCCCTGGCAGAGGTCCACGCAGCCAATCCGGCCCTGGGAGTCCGAGACCTCTTCAGGTCCGGCATGAACATCGGCCGCGACATGGTGGGAACCATGACCAACACACTGATTCTGGCCTTAGCGGGTTCACGCTGATCATCTACCTGTACTCTCTGGGGCTCAGCTTCTATCAGCTGTTTTCATCGGCCTACGTTTCCATAGAGGTCATAAGCGGCATCGCCTCCAGCATCGGCATGATCCTGGCAATCCCGCTGACCGCCCTGATCTCATCCTACCTGCTGGCCGGCTCGAAACACCCAACCCGCTGAACCATCAAACATCCGCAAAAAACCCAAGAGCCTCAGGCTTCCGGCCTGAGGCTCTTTTGATCTCATTCATTCCCGAAAACTATCTTTATCCTGGTACCGATGTCCTTGCGGGACAGGATCACGAAGCTTCCCTTGTGCTTGTCCACTATCCACTTGGCGATGCTGAGCCCCAGGCCGGTCCCCTGAACGGCTCTGGTATCGTCGGCCCTGTAGAATCTCTCGAACATGTGCTTCACGTCCACTTCCGCCATGCCCATGCCGCTGTCCTGGACCTGGATGTAAGGCTTCTTCACGCCGTCTTCTTCCTGATATCCAACGGAAAGGATGATCTCGTCGCCTTCATCTGTATATTTTGCGGCGTTGTCCACCAGGATCCTCATGGCCTGCTTGATCATGGAGCTGTCGGCGGACATCCGCACGTTCTCGTCCCTGGCAACGTATCTGTAGACGTGCTTCTCGTCTATCATCAGGGATTCCTCGTAGATCTCACGGATGATGTCGTTGAGGCACACGTCCTCGAAGGTCATGGTGTTCCGGCCCGCGTCTCCCCTGGCCAGGAAAAGCAGCTGCTCAACCAGGTGGTTCATGTGGTCGGACTCGGTCTTGATGGCTGCTATGGACTCGTCCAGAATGGCCTCGTCTTCCTTGCCCCAGCGGTCCAGCATGTTGGCGTAGCCCTGGATCACAGCGATGGGCGTCCTCAGCTCGTGGGAGGCGTCGTTCACGAAGCGGGCCTGCTGAAGGTAGGCGTTGTGCATCCTCTTCAGCATATTGTTCATGGCAGCCTCTATTCCCTGAAGATCCGAATCCCCCAGGGAGAGCTCGGTGGTCTCCTCCGGGCTGATATTCTCGATGGCATTCTCAATGGTGTGGAACTTCGCATCGTCAAATGACAATTTGGTGAGCTCGTCGGCCCTGAGGGCGATCTCGTTTATAGGCTGAAGGGTGTTCTTTATCCTTTTATGCTCGAAATAGTAGGAGAACAAAACACCCAGGATCTGCAGCACGGCCACCGCACCCACTATCATCAGTATCACCATCAGAATGGGATAAACGTTCTGATGGAGGAGCACCTCTTCGCCGGACGTGATCTCATAGGTCAGGGCTCTGATCCCGCCTCCTGAATTGGTCAGCTTCCAGCTGGTGTCCGGGCCGGTGAGCTTTATCCATCCCTGGACAACGCTGTCGCCTCCCACCGCCGTAAGGGCAGAGCCCAGAAGCCACGCAAAGGAAATTCCCAGGAACAGCAGTATATCCGCTCCCAGGAATATACCAAACTTCTTACGGACCATCTGGCCGTGAAGCGCATTTGCTATGGACGACATCTTTTTTGTCTGTTTTTCGTCTCTGGTATCTTTGCTCATCAGTTGGATTTGATGACGTAGCCCACGCCTCTGACTGTCTGGATCATGTGCACGTCGAAAACTTCATCTATCTTGGATCTGATGTACCTTACGTACACGTCGATGACGTTGGTCTCTCCCAGATATTCGTATCCGCAGACCTTTTCCAGGAGGGTGTCCCTGGAAAGGACTATGTCCATGTTCTCCAGCAGGATCTGGAGCATCATGAATTCTCTGTTGGTCAGGTCTATGCTGTGGCCCGCGTAGGTCACGGAATGTTTCGGGACGCTGAGTTCCAGTTCTTTCCATCTCAGCACTCCCTCTTCAGCGGGAACGCCAGCGGCGTCCATGGCTGCGGCGGGTTCTTTCGCACGTTTAAGTGCCCCGGAATCATAGCGTTTGAGAGCCACGCGGATCCTGGCCAGAAGCTCCTCGATAGCGAAGGGCTTCGTGATGTAGTCGACGGCTCCGGCATCCAGACCGGACACCTTGTCCATGACAGCGTCTCTCGCAGTAAGCAGGATCACCGGGGTGTCCTTGACCTTGAGAAGCCTGCGAAGCACCTCCATGCCGCTGAGTTCGGGAAGCATGATGTCCAGAAGAATCAGACTGTAATCCTTCTCCAGGGCCATGTTGAGCGCGGTCCGGCCGTCCATGGCCTTGTCCACCTCGTAGCCCTCGTGGAGGAGCTCCAGCTCGACGAACCGCGCCAGCTTCTCTTCATCTTCAACTAACAGAATACATGCTTCCATGTTCTTACCTCTTGCTGCTGTAAATATCAGTTATTGTCTGTCTCGTCGGACTTCTTGGCGAAGTTTTCCTTCACGTCGTCCGCTATGTTGGATGCCTGGTTTAGCACCTTGTTCACCGTGCCGGAATCATCCTTGCCCTCGATGGCGTATCTGAAGCCGAAGAACAGGGAGATCACGATGGCGATCCAGATGAATTCCCATGTGAACAGGATGATGAGGGCAGCTGCCCAGAGAGGAATGTTCACCAGAAGGGCGCCGTTTCTGGACAGTCTCAGGGAGTTGTCCACCAGATACCTGAAGGTTCTCCTGAAGAATCCGCCCACTCCCTTGAAGGCTGCTCCCTTCTCGGTCCTGCTGCTCTCCTTCACTGCCTCGGACACATCCTGGTACTCAGACTTCTGCTCGGGGCCTGAAACGTACTCCGGCTTCTCGGGGCCCCTCACCTTGCCGCGCCTCTCAAGGATGATCATCGCGTCCAGAAGGTCGCCTCCGGCTTCTTCCAGAGCCTGCTTGGCATCCTCATATGATACGTTGGCTTTTTCTACTAATCTCTCTACTTTTTCAAAATTATCCATGTTCCTGCCTCTTTCCTGTAGATCTATATTTATCAATACCCCCGACCGGGTCCCTGCCCGGTCATTTCCTTTTGACAGTTTCGATTCTAGTATTAATAAGTGAATAAATCTTTTAGGAAAGATTAAAAAAAGATTAAATCATACCTTGTGATCCTCTGGATGGATTCCATGCGGATCAGCTTGTTCTTGCTGCTCTTGGGTCCGTCCACTTCCACCAGCATCCAGTCTCTGTCGGCGCCCAGGATCGTATTGGACCCGTGTTTTGAATTGCCGTACATCGCAATGTCCACGTCCTCGTGATCTTCCCTAAGCTCGATGTCGACCTAACATCCGATGCAGTCCTGAGCGATCCTGTAGAGGGGCTCCCTGCTCTCGTGGAAGGTGGTGCCCTCCATCTTTGAGAGAGCTGATTCCAGGACTTCGATCCTTCTCTTCAGGGGAGCCATGCTGCAATATGCAAGGAGCCCGAAGATGCCGAAGATGAATCCTATTATTCCCATAGTGTTCATGTCAGTCCTCCTTCATCTCTTCAAAAGAGAGTACCGACGACACGGGGATCAGCTTCTCGGCGGGACCTTTTTTGCCCTCAAAGGATATCCTCATCCAGCTTCCTTCGAAATCCTCGATCACGCGCTCCTTGTTGTACAGGTCTATGTCGTTCTCTTCGTCAAAAAAATTCAGCCTGACTCTTTTGCCCTTGAGGGCGGCCGGGATCCTGCTTACGCCCTTCGGCGCGGTATCCTTCTCGTCGGTCACGTCGTCCCTGAGAAGGTAATCGCAGCTGACCTCCAGGATCTCAGCGATGTCCGAGATCTTGTCGATGTCCGGCATGACTGTCCCCGCCTCCCAGCGGCTGACGGTCTGTCTCGTCACGTTGAGTTTTTCTGCAAATTCTATCTGCGTAAGCCCGATATCCTTCCTCTTGTGGCTATTTTGTTTCCAAGGTCGTTCATAACGCCCACCTCCTTTTTACGGCCTGATTATACCCATCCGGCGCGGGCCTCATCAAGAAATTCTCCCGTGCAAAATGTAACACGGCGGTTTACAATCCGCCCCTTACGGCCGCAAAAAACCTAGTGCAGTTCTTTTTCTTTATCGATGTAGGAGCCCAGTATCCTTCCGGTCTCGTCCAGGTCGTGGTGGTGCTCGTAGGGCACGTTGGAGGTGGAGATGCGGATCATCTTATCGTCCTTCAGGAACTTCACCACCACTTCTCCGCCGGTCATGATGGCCGCCCGCTTCCCCTCGAAGCTTGCAAGACGGGACTTCCCAATGTGCTCCATGACAGCGTCGTATGCCTCTTTGGAAGCTGCGAATCCCAAGTGCCTCTCGTGGGTCTCCCCCGGCTCCCGGATGTACCGGTGGATCTGGTACTCCCCGGTCTTTTCATCCAGGTACAGCACCGTCTCGTCATGACCGTCTCCCATGGCCGTGGCCAGGGTTTTCCGGCAATAGTCCACTATCATCTTGAGTCCGCTGTCGTCGGGTCCCTTGGGGAAATCGGGCTGGGGCTCAGGCTCGGGTCCGTCATCCGGAATCATCAGTCCACGGAATGATCCGGGGGCGGGTCCTTCCGTCTTCACCGGCTCAGAGGGAACTTCGGCAGTGCTGCCATCTCCTGCAACAGCAGCATCCTTCAGCGGCGATCCGCACTCCGGACAGAACTTGGGTCCCTTCTCGAGCTTATACCCGCAGCAGGGACAAACTATGATAACATTATCCATCTCGGACCTCCCGTCATCTGTTGTTTCCGAAGAACTCCCTGAGTTCCTCTTCATTATGGAGCACGATCTCCGGCGCTCCGTGAAGCATCACGTTATCGAAGCCGTCGATGAAAGAACGTGCGTCCGTCTTGTATCCTATGCATCTCTTGCCTTTTGCGAAGCAGTAGCCCAGTTCAAAGCAGGCCCCCTCGTCAGGCACGCGGCCGTCGTAGATGAAGAGCACCGTATCGCACCAGTCCAGGTGTTGGCAGTCCAGCTTGAACAGGTACTTGCGCTTCTCCATGCCCTCGATGATGTCCGGCAGCTCCGACACCACGCCCCCTGCTCTCTGAGGCAGGAAGGTCTCGTGTCCGCATTCCCGGACGATGGCGTCCACCTTTTCGTTAAAAGCTCTCTCCCCCTCGTTGAAAAGGGGCGCAGCGATATATATCTTCATGTCTCCTCCTTTATATCAAAAACCCGCATGCATCACATACGGGCAGTGCTCACATATCAATCACCGGGCTTGGGATTCTTTACCTTGCCCATGTTCCAGAGCATGGCCGCCTTCTCTGCGGCCTTTTCTCTGTCCTCCGGTCTCTTGTATTCGCTGTATCCGCTTACTGCCCCGCAGTCCGCGCAGACCACGTACCAGATCCAGCCATGTTCCTCTTCCAGCACGCCGGGACCGCCGCAGTAGGGGCAGTCAAGCAGATCGATCTTTTCGTAAATATCCAATGAGTGATCCTCCTGAAGTGACTCTCTCTTGATTCTATCACACAGAGCCTGCAGTTTCAATCAGTCTGTCCGTCACGAGTCTTTTGCTTCGGTGACCTGGGCGAATATGACGGCCGCCGTAATGACCGCAGCCCCGATCACCTCTCTGAAGTATGGGATCTCCTGAAGAAAGATCATGGAGAAAATGATGGAATACACCGTCTCCATTGACGTGCAGACCCCTGCGAACTGAGCGGATACGTCCTTCAGGCAGCTTATGTAGACCGTGTGGGCAATGGCCGTTGTCACCACTCCGAAGATGATGAGGAGCCCGATGTCCCTCACGGTGGGCTGCGCCCCGGCAGTCATGGCGAAGGGCGCCAGGATCACCATGGCGGTGAGCTGCTCATAGAAAGATATCTGTGTGCCGTTCAGCCTCTCCCTCAGACCCTTGTTCACAATGGACAGCAGCGCGTAGGCCACAGGCGATATCATTCCCACCAGTATTCCCCGGACGATAGTGTTGTCCATGGACAGTTCCGGCACCGTGATCAGTACCCCGATGATTATGATCACCGCTATTATCACATTCTTCGTCTTAAGCCTAGTATGGAAGATGAGCGGCTCAAGGAAGGTCACGAAAAGCGGGAAGGTGGAGAATGTTATTACTCCGATCCCCACGGTGGAGATCTGGATGGCCTTGAACACCGACACCCAGTTGGCGGTGGTGAGGATCCCTCCCAGGATGAGAAGGCCTATGTCACGCCTGACGCTTACCCTGAAAGGCATCTTCGTGATCAGCATGAAAAGCCCCAGAGCCGATGCCGAAAACAGCACCCTGTAGAAGGTCAGGCTCATGGAGGGCAGGTCTATCCACTTGCCGAACAGCCCCGCGAAACTGAAGAGCACCACGGATAAGTTAAGAACTATCAGCGATCTTGTCTTGTTTGATCTCTTTTCCATATCGATCTTTTCAGCGTATTTTTTTGAGCAGCGGAACGGCAGCCCTGAGAGCCTCTGCAAGCTGCTCCCTTTCCTCAGGTTCAAGGGAATTGTCAACGTGCTCCAGGATGCGGTCATGAAACTCCTGCCTGATGCCTTCGATAAACTCGCGTCCCTCCTCTGTCAGGCAGATGATGACCTGCTTCCGGTCGGTACTTGGGATCTCCCTCTCCACCAGGCCCATTTCCGCCAGCGGAGCCACAGCCCTTGTGGCCTGCTCCCTGGACGAGCCGATATACTGTGACAGCAGGGACATTCCGGTGCTTCCATAGGCATAAAGCGTCACCAGCACCATGACCTGCGATTTTGTGAGATGCTCTCTCATGCTGCCGCAGGAGGCGGTCAGCATGCTCTGCAATAACGGATAAAGAGAAATGAGAGAGCCGGCGCTCTCCTCTGTGTTTTCCATAATCAAACTGCCTTCCTTCCAACGATCTTCGAACTCATTCGAATGCTCAAAGACGCCGACACCTCGATGATACCTTCAAAACCGCCTCAAGTCAATAACTCTTCACAGTATTTACACTTTATCAACATTTGACTTTTATCAAATATGGTTTATAATTAAACCATCAAGGAAGGGTCGTGTAAGAAAAGGTTGGTGATGAGATCATGTCTATACATGAAATGATATATGATGAATGCATCCACAACACGGACCTTATCGCGGACAGGCTCGGTCTGAGCGATGAGGAGCGCACGCAGCTCAGGGATATCTCGTCCAGATATCCTGTATGTGTGACTCCGTATTATCTGGATCTGATCGATCCCGACGATCCGGAAGACCCCATACGCAAAATGTGCATACCTGACGTCATGGAATACTGCGATGAAGGTCAGGAGGACACCAGCGGAGAGGCACAGAACACCGTGGTCACAGGGATGCAGCATAAATATGCTCCCACTGCGCTGATACTGTCCACAAACCAGTGTGCAATGTACTGCCGCCACTGTTTCCGAAAAAGAATGGTAGGCGCCAATATGGACGAGATCGTATCGGACATCCCTGCCATTGCAGCCTATGTGCAGGATCACCCTGAAATCGACAATGTTCTGATCTCGGGAGGCGACGCGTTCATGAATTCGGATCAGGTGCTTGAAACGTATCTCGAAACATTTCTTTCCATCCCGAGCATCAGATACGTCCGTTTCGGTACCAGAATACCCGCTGTCATGCCCTCCCGCATCACGGAAGACCCCATGCTCAAAATACTGCTCTCGGAATACGGCAGGACCCGTCAGATCGTGATCGTCACTCAGTTCAACCACCCGAGAGAGGTGACACCGGAGGCCCGCAAAGCTGTAAATTATCTGAAGGAGTGCGGCTGCATCATAAGGAATCAGGCCGTGCTGCTGCAAGGCGTAAACGATGATCCCGAAGTTCTGGCGGAGCTCATGGAAAAGCTGGTTTCTGCCGGAGTCATTCCCTACTATGTTTTCCAGTGCAGGCCCGTCAAGGGCGTCCGGAACCAGTTCCAGGTCCCCATACTCAAGGGGATAGAAATAATAGATGAGGCCAAGTCATACATGAGCGGGCAGGGCAAGTGCTTCCGCTATGCCATGTCCCATCCCATGGGCAAGCTCGAGATCCTTGGAAAAGTGCCTGGTCAAGGCGTACTTTTCAAATTCCATCAGGCAAAATACGACAAAGATCAGTCGAGGATCTTCTTCATGGATATTGCGGAGGATCAGACCTGGCTCCCCCCCCGGACTTGACGGAGGCATTGTCTGAAAGCAACCTATTTGATCTTCTTTCTTCGCATGGGCCATCAGGGTCCATCACGGGAGGGCATCTCAAAAGAATCGCGCCCTCCTTTTGAGCGCTTCAGCGGAGGCTCCGGCGACGGGAGTCCGGGGAACCACCGCTGAAAGCGTTCAGACAAAAGGCCCCCGCCGGCGTATGCAGCAGCAGGGGCCTTTTTGGTGGGCCTTAGTATTCTCAGTATAAGTTTACTCTGCCGCAGATCCCGCGGTCATCTTTTCGAGGAGCCTGAGGAGTTCCTCTTTTTCATCCTCTGTCAGACTGGCGAAGATCTTCCCGATCCTTCTGAGATACTGGTCCCTGACCTCGTTGGCCCGGGCGTCCCCCATCTCGGTGAGCACCAGCCTGGTAGCTCTCTTGTCCTCCGGATCCACAGTGCGTCTCACGTATCCATCGTTCTCCAGCTTGTCAATGAGTTCCGACGTGGCTGAGGGACCTATCCTGAGGGCTTCGCCGACTTCCTTCTGGCGGAGGCCTGTTTCACTGTCCTGGATCAGGGTCAGTATACGTTCTCTTGAGAAGGGCCTTCTGCCGTGTCCGTGGCGGTGCTCACCCCCCGGTCCGTGACCGTGCTCACCGCATGGGCCTCTCCCCGGCCCGAAGCCGTGGTCCTCCATTTGACGGTGATGCATGGGAAATTCCTCCCCCTCCTCGCCCTCTGCGAAACTTCTCTTCCTCATGAGATGAGGAATGTGGATCATCTGTTCAAATAATCTTTCGTCTATTGTCTTAGCCGTATTCAACACCCCTTTCTGTAATTATCAGAGCAAAATATTTCGGTACCGTAATATTAATAACATACCCCGATCCTCCTGTCAATATATTTCGGTACTGAAATAAAAATTTTTTTGCCGCCCTTTATATGCCGCCTCACATAGGCTACAATACAGGTGAATAAAGTTTTTTGCGGATCTTTCAAAAAACTCTTGACCTTCCACCTTGTGGAAGCCTTAAAGTGTAATTAAAGGGAGGCGGAAAGCCCTCTTCGGGAGGTGTTCAATGAAGATCAATCAGGTCGAAGAACTGGTAGGGATCACCAAGAAAAACATCCGGTTTTACGAGGAACAGGGACTGATCAAACCTGACCGCGACCCGGAGAACAAGTACAGGGAATATTCCATGAATGATGTGCAGAAGCTTCTGCGCATCAGGCTCCTCAGGCAGCTGGACGTGCCCTGCGAGACCATCAGGAAGGTGACTGACGGTGAGATGGACCTTACCCGGTGCATGGACGTTCAGATGGAGGTGCTCAGCAAAAGGCAGTCGGACCTGGAGCACGCCAAGGATATCTGCGCCATGATCCGAACCGAGGAAGACGACCTTGCCGACCTGAACGCATCCGGATACCTCGAAGAAATGGCAAGACTTGAAAGAGGGGGTGCACACTTTATGGACGTCAAAAAATACGATGTCAGGAAGACCAGAAACGGCGCCATAATCGCAGCGGTGGTTTTCATACTGTTCATGATAGGCCTGGCTCTGGCAATGATGTGGGGACACAGCGTGGATCCGATCCCCATCGGACTCCTTATATTCCTCGAGGCGATCCCCGTCAGTGTAATAATAGGAACGGTAATAGCGCTGATCCAGAGGATCCGCGAAATCGAAGGAGGAGAATACGATGAAGCTAGTAAGTATTGACAGGATACCGGGACATGAGGTCGAGTACCTGGGACTGGTAAAGGGTACGGTAGTGCATTCAAAAAACCTGGGAAGGGACTTCATGGCAGGCATGAAGACACTGGTAGGCGGTGAGATCGTGGGATACACCGAGATGCTCACTGAGGCCAGACAGATCGCCACCAAGCGCATGGTGGACGAGGCTGAGGAACTGGGTGCCGACGCCATAATCGGAGTTAGATTCGGCTCCTCCATGGTGATGCAGGGCGCGGCCGAGATCCTGGCCTACGGCACAGCGGTGAAGATCATCGACTGATCTCAGGTGAATAAGGGGCGGCAGCCGGTTGGCTGCCGTTTTTTGCGAAGGCGCTAACGATTCGTTAAAATTAACTACCGGGGGCGCTGCGCATTGCGCCTGCACCGGGTTATTTGGTATAATCCCGGTGTAAGGAGTGATTTATGAATATTCCCGCACTGATCTCGGACCTTGCCATAATAATGCTTACGGCAGGGATCATCGCCATCATCTTCAAAAAGATCCGTCAGCCGCTGGTACTGGGATACATACTGGCGGGGTTTTTGATATCCCCTCATTTTCCCTGGTTCTCCACCATCGCGGACGAGGCCAGCATCGAGACCTGGTCTGAGATCGGCATCATCTTCATAATGTTCCACCTGGGGCTGGAGTTCGACCTGCACAAAATGGCCAGTACCGGTTCCACCGCCATCATCACCTGCATCTCCGAGGTCATCGGCATGATGCTGGTGGGCTACCTTACCGGGACCGCCCTGGGCTTCAGCGAAATGGATTCCGTGGTGCTTGGCGGCATGCTTGCCATGAGCTCCACCATGGTGATCATGAAAGTCTACGATGAGATGGGCATCAAGGGCCAATTCACCGAAAACGTCATGGCCACTCTGGTCATCGAGGACATCGTAGGCATCTTTTTCATGGTGATCCTTTCCACCATATCCGTGTCACGGAACGTGTCCGGCGCGGCGGTCGCGGGGCAGCTCGGGCTCATGGTCCTCTACCTGGTGATCTGGCTCGTGCTGGGGATCTTCTTCCTCCCCACCTTCCTGGACAAGACAGTCAAATACATGAACGACGAGATGCTCATCATTACATCCCTGGGAATCCTTTTCGGCATGGTGATCATAGCCGGCAAGCTGGGCTTCAGCACGGCTCTTGGCGCCTTCCTGGCGGGTTCCCTTCTGGCGGGCACTGTCCACGTGGACAGGATCGAGCGCCTGACCAGGGGCATCAAGGACATGTTCGGCGCGGTGTTCTTCATCTCAGTGGGAATGATGGTTGACCCCTCAATGATCGCGAAATACTGGCTGCCCATTCTGGTCATCTTCCTGGTGACCGTCATCGGCCAGCCCATCTTCGGCACCCTGGGCATGCTGATCTCGGGCCAGACCCTTGAGAATTCCGTGAAAGGCGGCTTCTCCTTCGCCCAGATCGGAGAATTCTCATTCATCATCGCATCTCTCGGCGTAAGCCTTGGCGTGCTGGATCCCTTCCTCTACCCCATCGCGGTGGCAGTTTCCGTGGCCACCATCCTGACCACGCCCATATATATCAAAAACGCTCCCAGAGTTTACAGCTTCCTTGACAGAAAACTCCCCGAGTCCGTAAAAAATCTGCTCAGCCGCATGACCTCCGACCGCATCAGCGAGGAGGAAAAAGACTCCGACTGGCAGATTTATCTGAAAAGCTACTTCTTAAGGCTTCTGATATTCGGCGGAATAATGGCAGTGATGACCCTTGCCGGCGTGCGGGAGATATACCCCTTCCTATCGAGAGTCGCCGGAGACATCCCTGCCAAAGTCATCACCCTGGTCTTGGTGTACGGCGTCATCGCAGTATTTTTGCAGCCCATGATGGACTTGAGAAGCACCACCTTCACCACCCTCTGGCTCAAAAAATCCGTGTTCAGACTGCCCCTGATCGCCCTTTCCGCCATCAAGCTGGCGCTGGTGGTCATACTGGCAGCGATCCCCTTAAGGGCGCTTTTCGGGGCTCACCCCCTGATCTTCGCCCTGGTGATCCTCATTGCCATACCGCTTTTCATCAGGACCGACTTCATATCCACCTGGTATCTTGACCTTGAGACCACCTTCCTCAGAAACTTCAATGAAAAACTGATCAAGAACGAAGAGGCCAGAGGCCGCAGCAGCGAGGAGTGGCTGGACAAAAAACTCCGCATCATGTCCTTCATCGCGG
Source organism: uncultured Peptostreptococcaceae bacterium (assembly GCA_905235115.1). Classification (GTDB taxonomy): domain Bacteria; phylum Bacillota; class Clostridia; order Peptostreptococcales; family Anaerovoracaceae; genus RUG754. The sequence goes on along the minus strand of CAJOKT010000017.1, from coordinate 13,073 downwards.
AAAGCCGCATGGGTATCGTGGGCAAGACCCTGAAGGACACCGAGTGGGGCAGCCGATATAACGTCTACGCGGTGAAGATCAAGCGTGACAACGACAAGAAAAAACAGATACTAGTGCCGGAGCCCGACACCGTCATAACTGAGGGCTGCAAGATCTACATGGTCGGAGAGGATCAGGATCTCAGGAACTTCGTCACGCTGAACGGCATCGACCAGCCCGGGCCCTTCAGGACCCTCCATGAATTTATGGAAACGGGCTACGAGGATACCTCAAATGCCCTGGCCGTGAGCCCCATAAGGATCAGAGGGGACGAGCCCTTCTGCGGGAAGCCCATCCGCCAGTGCAACATCAAGGAGCGGTACAAAGTCACCATCCTGGGTATTCAGACCGGCGGTCTGCCCATCCTCATGCCGGACCCCAATCTGACCCTCAAGAAGGACGACATTCTCTGGGTCATGGGCTCCAACAGACAGGTGGGCGTCCTGATCTCAAGATATGTGGACGAAGCAGAATAGATGCTCCTATTCACTGTAGGCGTAGAAGCGGTATGTTCCCTCCATGCCTGCCAGAAGCTCCAGGGTGGAGTTGTATACGTTCGTCAGGGAACCCAGTTCGTACAGTCCCTCCGCAGGCCGGAACTCACCGTAGAAGATCACCACATCACCCCATGGCTCGTAGTATGCCAGGGTGCCGGGCGCGCCGGATACTGCAGGCTCAAGGCCGCTCACATCAAGCTTCTCCTCCGGGTAGAATATCTTTTCATTGTCACCGTAGGATGTGATCTCATGGTCACCGCCAAGTTTCAGGCAATCCTCTTCAGTGACTCCGTTCCTTATGTTGAAAATCTCCGTATATCCATCGAGGGCCAATCTGATCTGGCGCTCCTCCGTCTCCTGTGAGATCAGGGTCCCTTCCCCGGCCAGCCCGAAGAGATAGTCCCGTATGATGCGGAACCCCTCCGACTGTTTGGCTTTAAGATCCAAATCCGAATTAAGATCTATAACGTATCCCTCTGCAAAACGAAAAGACAGATGAGCGGTACCTTCGTCCATGACCTCGATCTTGGACCTGGGTCTTTTGCTGCCCCGGACCTGATCGTACTCAAGCATGAGTTCCCTGATCTTTTCCAGTTCATCGCCGGACACTTCGTATGTGGTGGTCACCATGCGGGCAGAGTGATATTCCCGTCTCTCTACGGTCAGGGTGGCTTTCCCGCCGGTCCCGTCTTTAAGCTCCGCGGACTGGTAACTGCCCATCATATCTCCGCCGTAACTGTAGCGTACGGATTCCAGGGCGGCGTCTTTATATCTGTTCATAAAAAACATCATATAAACTCCCAATATTACAAGCATCAAGCACAATATGACTGCTGTGACGATTATCAATTTGCTTCTTTTTGACTTCCTCATGATCCTTCCTCTTGAGATCTGCGCTCTGTGAATCTCTGATATCGGAAGATCACTGAGCTTTCATGGCTTTGTTTCTGATCTTGAAGAGCACCGCCGCTGTTATTAAGGCTGCCGCAAGGGCAGCGATCAAGATAACAGCGAAGACCGGAGCTATCCATTCTCTTCCGGTGAACATGAACTGTTTCCTCTGGATTATACCATTGCCTGAATACCGTCTACAACACCTTTTGCAGGCTGAGCACCATATTGACATGCGAGGCGGTCTGTGACAGTAATTGACAGAAAGTCTGTGAAGGCCCTAGGTGCATATTTGCGGGAAAAAACACGGACAGACTCATAATCGCTCTCACCAAGTCCGGCAGCGCGGGCCGGGATCGGTAAGATCGATATATTCACGGTCAGTTTCTTCTTCCTTTTCTTCTCTCCTGAATCTGTAGTACTCGTGGACCAGGCTGACATAGCCCAGCTCCTTCAGGTCCTCGTACCGCACGTTGAACCGTGACTTTGTCCTTACGCCGGATGCCAGGTACCTCATGCAGTCCTGTGCGTAGGCGTCTATTGTCTTAAGGCTCTCGTCCGTGTTGATCACCGGGAAGAACCACCTGCTCCAGCTGAGGTCTCTCCCCTCCGGGCTGTCAAGGAGCTTCCCCTTGAAGACCCTGGCAAAAGCCCGGGCAGCCTTGTCCCGACCGATCCCGTTTCTTTTGCTCCACCTGGCCAGGGCCCTGACCTTGCGGCGCATCTTCCTCTTTAGCTTTACCACGGAAGCGGGTGCGATGTCCACCTTTCCCCTGGATATCCTGAAGCCCAGGAAGGTGAACCCTTCTCCGGGATCTGACCTTTCCTCCTTGTCCGGGTTGACCTCAAGTCCCCGCTCCCCAAGGAAACTCTTAATGAACTCCGCCAATTCCTCTCGCTTCTCTTCCGTCTCCGCAAAAAATATAATATCGTCGGAGTACCTGGCGTAGGGGATGTCTCTCTCCGCGAACCACCTGTCCAGATCCTTCAGATACAGGTTGGCATAGAAGGACGCAATGGGCGTCCCCGCCATGATGCCCTTCTCTTCTGCGATGATCCTGTCCCCGTCCATCACCCTGTCTTCGGTGAGAAGTCCCGACAGGAACCTGAGGATCTCCGGATCGTCTGCGAGGACCTCCTCCAGCATGGGAAGAAGATCAGCCACCGGAATTGAGTTGAAGTAGTTCGAGACGTCCGCCTTGTAGACGAACCAGTCATCCCTGTTGTAGACGGCCACCAGCCTGCGGACCGCATCTTTTGCGGTGACTCCGGGCCGGAAAGAATAGAGAACGTCCTCAAACACCCCGTCGTACTTCCTGAGAAGAAGATAGGTGATGAGTTTAAGCACCATGTTCTCGTTCTCGGGGTAGGTGTAGACCGTCCGCTTCTTGCGGGAGCTCTGCTTGCTGATCACGGATTTGCGGGGGAGGCTCAGGGTCCCGCCGGAAGCGATCCTCCCGCACACCTCCCTGTAGGCCTCCTCATCGATGAAGGCCCTCAGCTTCTTCGAAAACTCCGAAGACGAGATCAGCGAAGTCTTGTATTCATAGAATTTTTCCCAGGTCTCCCTCTGGCTGAGAATCGGGATTACTGACATATATTCCTCCAATAAAAAACAGAAAGAGAAGTTCTTAAATCCAAGAAAATTCTTGGATTTACCAGATCGTACACGGGCCGGCTGCCTGCGAAGCGCTGTTTAGCCCGTGCCTGAACCGCCGCAGGCGCAATGCGTTCTCTTTCTGTTTCTTTCACAGTGTGATCCGTACTATCCGAGGGCGGCCCTGGTGCGCTCCGTCACATAGGTCCTGGTGTTCCACCAACCGTGGTGATCGTAGTAATATCTGAGATAGGGAACGCCGTCTCTTCTCGCCGTGTTCCTCAGCTTCTGAGCGTTGCTCTTCTCGGACATGATCTCCACGATGAGAGCCGTCCTTCCGTCCACGGCAAAGGTGTAGCACAGCGCTCTGCCGTCTCTTACGGATTCCTTCATGACAACATATTCCGGGAACTCGGAGTTGAAGATCTCCGTGAAGTATTCCTCATATGTGCCGTTATAGTTGTACTGATTCTCCTCGGCGGGCATATCCTCGCCCCAGGAGAGTCCTGATCCGGAGGCCGCAGCCCTGGGCGCAGCCTGAGCGGGATCCGGCGTCCCCGGTTCCTTTTCGCCGTCGTCCGATGCGTCCCTTATGGACTGGAGAACATCTTCCGGAATATTATCCTTTATCGCCTGGCCCAGTTTGGCAGCTCCTTCGGTCGCTTCCTCCGCCAGGTCCTTTAACGAGTCCATCGCCTTGTTCAGGTCTCCCTCCTGAACCGCGCTGACTAACTTATCGAACAAGCCCATGGTGAACCTCCTTTGTTTCTATTTTTAGTACATTATATACTACCGTCCGACACGCTGTCATCAGTTTTTTTCTGTGGGCCCGAATCAGGCGGCCTGCAGCGCAAAAGACCCCGCTCGGGGGTCTTTTTGATCTTAACTATTCTGACCAGCCCAGGCCGTAACCTCTGGGGTAGAGCACCTCTCCCGTAAAGCTTCCGTCCGCATACATGGCCGGGATATCCACGGGAAGCTTGCCCGTGGGATTGTCCGTCCCGTCGAAGAACATGTACAGCGCAGCCGGGATGTTGGGTGTCATGTCTATCTTGTGGTCCACCACCCTTGGATCCTCCGACATGGTGCCGAATCCGTAGCAGACGCCTATGGCATCCGCCGCCTGGTATCTGGCTGCGTCGTAGGGCAGATAGCAGCTGAGCACGATCACCCTGCTGTTGTTCTGATGTGCTGCCTTTATGACCTGATCTATGTTGTAGGACGTAACGCCGTCTGTAGTGCCCGGATTCAGTGTATTCACGGACCATGTCCTGGTTACTATTATGACGTTGTGGGCGTCACGGACTGAGTTCACCATGTCCCAGGTGTAGGCGCCGTCATAGGATACCACCGAGACTGATCCTGAAGGCACCTTTCCGTCCTGTTCAAGCATGCTCACGGCATATTTTGCCGATACCACCAGGCTGTCCCTGGGAACCAGGATGACGGTCCTGTCCCCCTCCCTGTTGATAGGCAGTGTGCCTCCTTCGTTCTTGACGATGGTCAGGGTATTTTTTGCGATCTCCCATTCCTCCTGATGGTGGGCCTCGCAGCCCACCAGCTCTTCGGCAGCCCTGACTCTGGTCTCGATGTCCGAGCCGTCATATGGCTCCAGGATACCCAGGCCGTACTTCATGGTGAGGACTCTCTTCACAGCAGCGTCCACCATTGCAGGATCTATGGTTCCTGCGTCCACCATGGCCGCGACGTCGCGGATGTATGCTTCCAGCTTATCGATGCCGCTCTTGTCCTGGACGTTCACCGGCATGAGTATCAGATCCACACCGGCGTTAAGCGCCAGCTTCGCAGCGTCCATGGTGCTGAAGTTGGCCGCAATGGCATCCATGTTCATGGCGTCCGTAATGACCACTCCCTTGAATCCCATCTCCCCTCTGAGAACACCGGTGATGATGGTCTTTGAAAGGGTGGCGGGCAGGCAGACCTGCCGGCCGGATGAGACGGACGTGTAGGTATCGGTCTCGATGCCCGGATACTGGATGTGGGCCGTCATCACGGCGTCAGCCCCGGCATCGGTGCAGGCGCGGAAGGGAATGAGCTCCGCTTCAGCCAGTTCTTCGTATGTTCCCTCTATCACCGGGAATCCCGTATGGCTGTCCGTGGATGTGTTGCCGTGACCGGGGAAGTGCTTGAGGGATGCAGCCACTCCGCCGGAGTGAAGGCCCTCCATGAAGGCCTTTCCGAAGGCTGCCACAGTCTCCGGGTCGTCGGAAAACGACCGGATGTTGATCACCGGGTTGGCGGGATTGTTGTTTACGTCCAACACGGGGGCCAGGTCGAAATTGAAACCCACAGCCTTCAGTTCCTTGCCGATGATCTCACCTGCGATCCTGGCGCCGGACGGATCTCCGGTAGCTGCCAGACCCATATTCCCCGAGAACTTGGTCCCGGTTGCCAGACGATATATCATGCCCCCCTCCTGGTCCACTCCCATGAGGAGCTGGCCGGGATTGGTGCTTCCTGCGTTGGCTGTCTGCATCTGGTCTATAAGCCTCGTGATCTGTCCTGTGCTCTCCGCATTTTCAGCGAAAAGTATGACCCCTCCGAAGCCTCTCCGGCCGAGAAGCCCAGCCAGATCCTCCGGAAGTACGGTCACATTGGAATATGAGTATCCGTCGGAGGAATATGACCTGAAGGCTGGCATCAGAAGCTGCGCCACCTTTTCCTCCGTGGTCATGGAAGAGATGATCCCCTCATAGTCCGGTCCCGGATCCGGTTCTTCCACAGGCTCCGGATCAGGTTCTTCCACGGGCTCCGGATCAGGCTGCTTGCCGCATCCCGCAAAAGACCCGGCCATGAGCAGCACTGTCAAAATTAATATCAGTAATTTTTTCATGAACTTGATCTCCAGGTTTCCGATGAACGTCAGCCTGCGCCTCCGGGGAGGGATATATCACGTCCGGTATCCTCCACCTCCGTGTATGCCACATAGTCAGTTATACCCTCACCCACGTTCGGCACACGGCCGGAGTAGATCAGATCGGCAATGAACACAGTAAGCAGAATTATGCATACGGGCACGAGTATTTTGCGGTCCACTCTGGACCACAACGCGTCCAGTATGGGCACCACTATGTACACGGCAGCCATTCCGCCGATGGCGAATACCATGAGGCCTTCGGCGCATATCCTCCCGTTGATATTCAGGAAGTACCCCGTGTAATCCCACCAGCGCATGCCCTTGGTCATTTCCAGGAAAAGTGAGGTGAAGTACTCCACGAATCCGCAGAGCAGCACGATGCTCACCAGCTCCGCGGGCGGATCGGATCTCCACCTGGCGAGAAGCACAACGATCAGTGTCACGCCTCCTCCGTAGATGGGAAGCCAGGGTCCGTGTAGAACTCCGCGGTTAACGAAAGCGCCGTCCGCGATCACGTGGAGACCCACCTCCCAGCACCATCCCACAAAGGCAAAGGCGAAGAATGTGAGTATCACCGACCAGATAGTGTAGGTCCTGATGTATCTTATGTTTTTTACTATATTGTTATTGCTCTCCACCCGAAGAGGATTCAGGCGCTGAGGATAGATCCTGCCCTTGATGACCGCACGGTCTTCCACGATCTGCTGGCGGCGGGTATCCACTTCGTCATACATTTTCTTCTCCTCTGTGGAACCGATCCAGATGCCGAAGTTTCTGGCGAAAAATCCCCTCTTGCCCTCCAGAGTGACCCTGTGCTCATCGATGAAGTGCTTTTGCTCCTCCACGTCAGAGTAAGTCTGCCTCAGTAACTGTTCCTCAGCCTTTTGGAAGAGATACACATCGTCCAGGCGCTCAGCTCCTTCTACTCCCGAAGCCTTGGCCTGTTCTCTTAAATATGCATAGTACTCGCTGAAGGTGCCGATCTCGTAGAGCCCGGTCCAAAGATAATCCGTGATGCCCAGAGTGAAAAGCCCCAGCATGTGCCACAAAAGGAAGGACATATCAAGTTTGAAGCATTCCCACTTGTGACCGTACATCATCTTTCTTGAAAGGGTGATGGAAGCGAGAGGCCCTATGTCCGGATCTTCCGCCACGATGAAGGGCACCATCCTGTAAGAATAGTGCTTGACGGCTCCGCCCACTATGGTTATCCACCACAAAGACTCCAGCACATACGCGGTCAGCATGGTGAGAGAAGCCTTGGCCCATTTCCTCACAAGCTTGAAGTGCAAAACATGAGAGACAGGCACCTGCTCATACAGTCTGGCCTCCAGGTACATCCTCCGGGCCACAGCTGACAGCAGATTCTTTATGAAGACCCAGATGACCACGTTCAGCAGTACATTCAGAACTATTACCAGCACCGAAGCCTTTCTGGAATCCTTGAGTATGGAATTAAGGCCGTCGTACAGTATCAGGAAAAGCCGGCCCGATGATACGGTGTTGGCTATGCCCGCGAAGATGCCGTTCTTCCTGCCGGCCACAGCATTGGTATTCTGCCGGTCAGCATAATCCTGAAGCTGTTCTTCAGCTTTCTCACGGCCCGCCTCCGCGTCGCCCCTGAACAGGTCGCCGAGGACGAGAGACATGGTGGACTCTTCCTCCGCTCCGGATCCGGAATTGACTCCCTTAAGAGCCACAGGCCCCCTATGTATCTCCTGCTGAGTAATGGTCTGATAGATATTCTGAGAGTTAGCCTTGACATATCCGAACTCCGTTCCGTAGTACATCAAGACCACGCACACCAGAAGAAGCAGTATATAATGCGTCTTTATGACCTGCCTGGCGTTTTTCTTCCAAATCTTACGCAAATTGACCTTGTTTTCTTCCATTCTCCGAACTCCTTTTCAAATATAGCGTGGTCAGTTAAGATCGATGACGACTATCTCGCTGATGGTCCCAACCCTTAGGGGCGGTCCGTAATATCCCACCCCCGAGGTGACTATGGCCTTGGCAGCGCCCCAGTCCTTCAGACCGTAGGACTGATCCAGGACCAGTCTGCACCAGATGTTTCCCGGGAATATCTGCCCGTCGTGAGTGTGGCCGCTTAATGAAAGCCCCACACCGTACTCTTCAAGGACCTCCAGATCATCAGGTTCGTGCTGCAGGAGCAAAACTTTCCTGTCCGAGTCTGCGTCCTTGAGGAGCTCCTCAATAGGTTCCCTTTCATCTGTTCCGTCTCCGGGCTTCATCTTGTCCCGCCTACCTGCCAGAATCAATCCGTCTATTCCGGGGATCTCAGTCACTTCGTCCCTGAGAAGGGTCCATCCGCAGGACCCCACCCAGTTATCCATGGCCGGGTCACGGAGAGCTTTCTCCTTATCCACATATGTGAATCCGCCGAAGAGAGGCTCATCAACGTCGTGGTTGCCGTACACGGCGTATGCGCCGTATTTTGTCTTTATCTCTCTGAAGATCGCCGCGTATTCCCCGGGGTCCTCCATGGCTCCGTATGAACTGGTGATCAGGTCTCCTGTGATCACCACCAGATCCGGGTCCTGATCATTTACAAGATCCACCATGTCCCGGTAAAGCTCCGTTCCTGAGTTGACCCCGATGTGCAGGTCAGAGATGAGCACCACCCTGAGAGGTTCCCTGAGCCCCAGCACATCCTTGGAAAGAGCATAGCCGGTGACCTTAACGTCATGGGAAGCGTTCCATCCCGTCACGTTAAGTACCGCCGCTGCCATGAGGGATATGATGAGGACAGCACGGTACGCAGTCCGGCCGCCTGCTTCCCCCCTGGTCCGCCCGTTCCTTCTCATCGCCCGGATGATCCCCAGGCACAGGGTGAGTATCAGAAGAGGTCCGAAGAAATATATCAGAAATCCCAGGAATATATTTCCCCATCTCTGGAAAAACCAGCAGAGTGGTCCGTCCGGAAGAATGGCTCCTATAGCCGGGAAAGCTCCCGGGACTAACAGTAACACAAAGGGTATGACCCGAAGGACCGGCCGTTTTCGGGCCGGGCCCAATGCTCTTCTCATGTCAAAAATAAGAAGGGCCAGCGCAGTCAGAAGTATGACTGCATAAACTATGATAATTATAGCTAATTTCATATATTTTAAATCACCTTTCGCCGTATTATACCATAGGAAAGCGTGGAGGTGAACCTGCGGGACAGGGTTTTTGCAGTGAGGGTACGGGTGCTTGAGATATTTTTGTATAAATAAATATATAAAAGTATAAAGTTCGACAAAAAACTTGTTTTTTACGAAATCGTGAAATATACTTATTTTAGAATAAATATAAGGAGGATTTTTCCATGGGAAAATTTGTCATTAAAGAAACCAAGACCGGAGTCAAGTTCGACCTTAAAGCCGGCAACGGCGAAGTCATCGCCACTTCCGAAGTTTATGCATCAGAAAAAGCCTGCAAGAACGGCATCGCCAGCGTAACAAAGAATGCTCCCATCGCTCCTATCGAGGACCAGACCAAAGAGGGCTACGTTGTCGAGAAGCACCCCAAATTTGAGGTCTACACAGATAAAGCAGGCGAGATCCGTTTCCGTCTTAAGGCAACCAACGGCCAGATCATCGCTGTAAGCGAGGGCTACAAGGCCATGAAGAGCTGTCTGAACGGCATCGAGAGCGTAAAGAAGAACGTTGTGGATGCCAAGATCGAAAAGATCTGATCTCTTAAGTTTTGCATGAAAAAACGGCAGGTCTTCGTCGGGCTTGCCGCTTTTATTTGTGCTATTGACGGCTGCCCCGGGGGCAGCCGTCTTAAATTGTGAGCTGGCTGTTTTGCGTAGGATCACTCTTCGTAGATCCTGATCTCGTCAGACTCCCTCATGCTGAAGGTAGTTCTGACTGTCTCATCGTCTATCAGCGCAGGTCCGCCCAGGACCGCTCCGGAGGAAATGTCCTTGCCTGTTAAGTAGGCGATCCCGCTGGCGTTGGTCGCCGGGGTGGAGCCTGACAGAAGGATGGGAGCGCCTGTGGTGTATGCCAGAGGTCCGCCGCAAAGTCCGTCCGGGAAGTTTGCTCCGTAAGCCAGGATCGCTTCGTGAGTCTCTCCTGTGAACCTTTCAGCGATGGCCTTTGATGTGGCATATCTGTCAGATCCGTAGACCCTCTCTGAGATGGTGCCATAGGCTTTCAGCTGGTTCTCCACATCTTCGGATACCACTGAAGGTCCGCCTACCAGGTGGAAGTTCCAGCTGCCGCCTGCCAGATACGTCTTCTGGTTCTCGGTAAGGCTCCCGCCAACGATAAGTATGGGCATGTCCACAGCGGACGCGCTCAGGGAGTCGGCGTAGTTGGTTCCGGTGCAGACGAAGATATCTCCGCCCTTTATGCCGGACTCTCTCAAAATGGACAGGTTGGTCTCGAACCTGTTCTTTCCGTCCATCCTCTTCACATCGTATCCGTTAAGATCCGTGATCCAGCTGTCATCCACCGCACCGGTTCCGCCCAGTACATAGACTGTTCCTGTGGGTGCCAGATGGTTCTTGATGTACGCTGTGATCACTCCGTAACTGGACTTATCGATAAGCATGATGGGCGCCTTATTCAGGTTGGCCAGATATGCTCCGGTGAGAGCGTCGGGGAAATCGCCGCCTGTGGCCAGAACCACTGCCGGCAGCTTGTCCACCTTGTTTCTCTCAATGTAGCAGTCCGCGATCTTGATGCAGGTCTCATAACGGTTCTTGCCGAATATCCTTAAGACTTCGTGGGCGTCAGCCGTCTTCTGATCGGTGTACGTCGCTCCCTCAAAGACTACTGTTGCGGTATATGTGATGATGCCGCCTGCAGTCTCTGATGTGACCGCCGCCTTAAGGGTCTCAACGTGGGTGTTGTCTCTCTTGCATACGAATGTAGCCTCAGCCTCGGTCAGGCCTTCGGACCATGTGAATAGCACATGCTCGGTATCCCAGTCGTGGCCCAGAGCGGAAATGGTCGTTACGTCTGTCTTCTGGTCGCAGTTCAGACAGTGTCTGGACTTGCTTCCGTCCGTGGTGCAGTCAGGTTCCTGATCGACCGTGAACTCTTCTGCCCAGGTGTGTCCCGTAGGATCAACATTCCTGGTCTCAGTGGTTCCGCAGACTGAGCAGACCCTCTGCTCGCTTCCTTCGTTCTCGCAGGCAGGAGCTTCCACTACTGTCCACTCACCCCAGGTATGGCCGTTAGCCGGAATGATCCAGCTTCCTTCAGCTATGGTCGTGGTGCCTTCCGCATCCGAGAAGTACTGGCCGCAGGCATCACATACGTAATATGTGGAGTTTCCCTCAAGAGTGCAGGTAGGATCTTTTGCGGCCACCTCTCTTATGGCGTGAGGCAGCTTGGCCAGGGCTTCTGTCCTGGTTGCTCCGCAGACTGTACAGGTGTAAAGTATCTCTCCCTCTGCCGTACAGGTGGGCGCTGTTGTGACGGTGCCGTCGTTCCAGATGTGTCCTGCCGCAGGGATGATCCAGCTGTCCACCGCAATGGCTGTGGCAGCCTCTGCATCCGAGAAGTGCTCGCCGCAGATGCTGCAGGTCCAGTACTCTCTGTTGCCGGGCTCTGTGCAGGTGGCGGGGTTAGCTTCTGTCTTTACGAGCTGATGTCCCTTGGCAGGGATCACCCAGCTGTTCTCCGCGATCTCCACGGTTCCTTCTGAATCTGAGAAGTACTTGCCGCAGACGCTGCAGGTCCAGTAAGCGCTGTTGCCTGCTTCTGTGCAGGTGGGTTCAACTGCTGCCGTGGGCTTCAGGTCGTGTCCGAGAGCCGGGATAGTTTCTTTTGCAGTCTGGGTCTCAAACTTGCTGTTTGTGAAGGTTGCGGTGTAAGTCTTTTCACCTGCGGTCTCACAGGTGGCTTGTACCGTTGTCTCGCTTGTTACTGCAGCATCCTCTGTGATGACGTGGGTCGAATCGTTTTTGCAGGTCATCGCGGCCGTGCAGGTGCTGTGATCATCTGCCCATTTGTATTCGGGCTCGCCATAGAGATGTCCCAGAGGCGGAGTGTCGACCACTCTTGTCTGAACTTCGAACAGTGAGTTCTCGAACGCTGCAGTGTATGTGATCTTGCCTGAGTTCTCACAGGTTGCCGAAACTGTGTCTGCCGTTGTGGCTACCGTCTCTGTCAAGATGTGACTCGGGTCGTTCTTGCAGACCGCAGTGGCTGTCACTGAAGTGTTATCGGCTGTCCATGTGTATGCGGATTCGCCGTAGTTATGGCCAGTGGCAGGGATCTCAACATACCTGGTCTGGGTGGTGAACTGCTCATTTGTGAAGGTGGCAGTATACACCGTCACGCCTGGATCTTCGCAGGTTGCGGGGGTAGTAGCTCCGGTGGTATTGACTGTCTCATTAAGCACGTGGCTGGGATCATGTCCGCAGACCGCCGTGGCAGTTACTGTGGAATTATCAGCTGCCCACTCGTATGCGGGCGTGCCGTATTCGTGTCCCGTAGCCGGGATCTCCACTTCTTTGGTCTGGGTGGAGAACTGCTCCTTTGTGAAGGCGGCAGTATATGTCCTGATACCCGCTTTTTCACACGTGGGTGCAAGGGTATCAACAAATGTTGCTGTTGCTTCCTCGGCGACGATGTGTCCCGGGTTATTATTGCAGATCGCTGTAGCAATTACAGTAGTATTGTCTTCCGACCAGGTGTATGCAGGTGTACCGTAGTCATGTCCAGTTGCCTGTATCACTGTGTCGGCCAAAGTGATCTCTGCCTTGCCTTCAGCGTCTGAGAAGTGCTTGCCGCATCTCTCGCAGGTCCAGTATTCAATGCTTCCGTCTTCCGTGCAGGTGGCGGCATGTGCTTCAGTCTTCTTCAGGTCATGTCCGAGAGCCTCGACAGTCTCGGTCCTCGTCTCTCCGCAGCGTGTGCAGGTGAAGGTCTTGACGCCTTCTTCTGTGCATGTAGGCGCGGTAGTTATCTCGCCCTCTTTCCAAGCGTGGCCAAAAGCTTCTGTGGTATGGTGGTCTCTGCTCAGTTCTTCATTGCAGACTGTGCAGTAAACTACGTCATCGTAGGAGCCATCAGTCGTGCATGTGGCTGCAACTTCGTTCTCCCTGACCGCGTCGCCCGGGGTGTGTCCTGTTGCGGGTATCTCAACGTACGTCGTGTAGTCACAGCGTGAACACGTATCATAGGCTTCCCAACCTGCTTCTGTGCAGGTC
>CAJOKT010000016.1 GCA_905235115.1 uncultured Peptostreptococcaceae bacterium | reverse complement strand
ACAGCTGATCACACCTATCGCCATCGAAGAGGGACTGAGATTCGCTATTCGTGAAGGCGGAAGGACAGTAGGATCCGGCGTTGTAACGGAGATCATCGACTGATCGAAAATACGGACAAAGAGGAAACTGCCGCAGAGATGCGGCAGTTTTTTTGGATTTGTATTCACACCATGCTGATGATATAATATATCGTCAGACGATGCGCCTCAGTTTAAAGGACGATTCGCCGAACAAGGCGGAACGGGTGGGACAATGAATTTCGATCATTTCTTCTACTACACGGAAAAAGTGCAGGAGGAAGGCCTGAACATAGGCTTCGACCTTTACGGCAGGGGACATCTTATCTGGCTGCTGTGCCTGGCTTCGGCTGCTATCCTGCTCACAGCCCTTTATCTGAGGGCGAACGACAGGAAGAGAGCCAAGATCCGCAAGGTCATGGCCTGGAGCATTTTCATCGGAGAGATCATAAAGGATGTGGTCCTGGTGCTGGCCGGGGCGGACCTGATCGATTATCTTCCGCTGCATCTCTGCGGGTATGCCATCTTCTTCATGCTGGCGGACGTGTATCTGACGAAGCAGAAGATCACCGGGCAGCTGATGTGTTTTGCGCTGGGACCCGGAGCGCTCTGCGCCCTGCTTTTTTGCAGCTGGACTTCGCTTCCCGTCGCCGCCAACTTCCTGTCCTGCTTCAGTTTCATATACCACTGGGCCATAGTGAGCTATGTGATCATGCGGCTGACAGCAGGGGAATACAGGCCGTCCTACGCCGGCATCTGGATCAGCGCGCTGACTCTTGTGAGCCTGGCGGTCCCCACCTACCTGGTGGATATGGCGACGGATCTGAACTACATGTTTATCTACAAGGTCCAGCCCAACTCGCCTCTGGTGTTCATCTGGAACACTTTCGGCACCAGATTCGGTCAGCCGGGTTACCTTGCAGGATACGCCCTGCTGGCGCTTGTGGTGTTCCACGCATTGTATCTTGTGTACACTGTGCTTGGGTGCACCGGGAAAAAATAAACAATGGATAAAGTAATTACAGTAGAGAATCTCACATTTGAATATACGAGGGGCGAGAACGAGGAGCCTGTAAAGGCGCTGGACGGCGTAAGCTTCGAGATCGACAAGGGCTCATTCACCGCCGTCATCGGCAAGAACGGATCAGGCAAATCCACTCTCGCAAAAAACCTGAACGGCCTTCTGGTGCCCACATCAGGCTCTGTATTTGTTGAGGGCTACGACACCAGGGATGACGAGTCCATCTGGGAGATCCGGCAGAGAGCCGGCATGGTCTTCCAGAACCCGGACAACCAGCTGGTATCCTCCATCGTGGAGGACGACGTGGCCTTCGGCCCGGAGAACCTGGGGATCGATCCCCAGGAGATCAGGCGCAGGGTGGACAAGGCTCTTGAAGACGTGAATATGGGCGAGTACAAGGACAAGGCTCCCCACCTGCTTTCCGGAGGCCAGAAACAGAGAATCGCCATTGCAGGGGTGGTGGCAATGCGGCCGGAGATCATCATCTTCGACGAGCCCACTGCCATGCTGGACCCCAAGGGCCGCAAGGAGATAATGGCCATCATCAAGGAGCTCCACGGTGAGGGCAAGACGGTGATCCTGATAACCCACTTTATGGAAGAAGCTATCGAGGCCGACAGGGTGATCATACTGAACGACGGTAAGATCATGCTGGACGGCACGCCGGAGGAGATATTCAGGAGAGCCGACGAGATAAGAGCGGTGAATCTGGAGATCCCCATGATGACGGATCTGGGGGACAGGCTCATCAGCGCAGGCGTAAAGGTGCCCAGGGGCATCATCAGAGAAGAGGAAATGTTGGAGGCAATATGCCGATTAAAGTCACAGACCTGACATATGTATATGACGAAGGAATGCCCACGGAGCAGGTGGCTCTTCAGAACGTGAGTTTTCAGGTGGAGGACGGGGAAGTCCTGGGGATAATCGGGCACACCGGCTCAGGCAAGTCCACCCTTCTTCAGCACCTGGACGGGCTCCTTAGACCCAACTCCGGCACCATCGAGATAGGGGACACAGATATCACGAAACACGGGGTCTCCATGGTGGACATCCGCAAGAAAGTGGGTCTGGTGTTCCAGTACCCTGAGTACCAGCTTTTCGAGGAGACCGTGGAAAAGGACGTGGCCTACGGGCCGAAAAACCTTGGTTTAAGCGAAGAGGAGGCGGCGGAACGGGCCAGGGAGGCAGTGACTCTGGTAGGACTGGACTTTGAGAAGATCAGAGACAGATCTCCGTTCGAACTCTCCGGAGGACAGAAGAGAGCCGTTGCCATCGCCGGCGTCATCGCCATGAAGCCTCAGGTCCTCATACTGGACGAACCCACCGCGGGACTTGATCCCAGGACTCATGACGACATACTGAACATAATCAGGACCATCCACCAACGCACCGGGAACATGATAATCCTGGTATCCCACAACATGGGAGACATCGCATCCATCGCAGACAAGGTGCTGGTCATGGATACCGGACGGTCAGTGGCATATGGCACGCCCCTTGAGATCTTTTCCAGGGAGGAAGACCTGAAAGAGATCGGCCTGGACCTGCCTCCGGTCACCCGGTTCTGCAAAAAACTGGGTATAGAGGAGACGGTGCTCACCCTAGACGAGGCGGTGGAAAAAATAAAAGAATTCATCGGCGCCTGATGACCGGGCGCCTTAAGGCAGATACATCAGATGATAAGAGATATCACGCTGGGCCAGTACTACGCGTCAGACAGCCTGATACACAGACTGGACCCGAGAGTCAAAATAACAGCCACGCTGCTGTTCATAATCGAACTGTTCATCGTGGATAACTTCATAGGCTTCACCATCTGCGCCGCGGTGCTGGGCGCTGTGATCGCGGTATCCCGTGTGCCATTGAAGTTCATCTTAAGAGGAATGAAGCCCATACTGTTCATTCTCTTCTTCACCTTTGCCCTTAACATCTTCATGGTGAAGGGGGAGGTGATCTGGGAGCTGGGTTTTTTGCACATAACCAGGGAGGGGATCAGGATCGCGGTGTTCATGGCCGTCAGGCTGGTGCTTCTGATCATGGGATCCTCAATGCTCACCCTGACCACAAAGCCTCTGAATCTGACTGACGGGATGGAAAGGCTGTTTTCACCTTTTGCGAAGCTTGGATTCCCCGCCCACGAGATAGCCATGATGATGACCATCGCCCTGAGGTTCATTCCCACCCTTCTGGAAGAGACGGACAAGATCATGAAGGCCCAGCAGGCCAGGGGCGCGGATTTTGAAAGCGGCAACATCATAAGGAGGGCCAAGGCGCTGATCCCGGTGCTGGTGCCCCTGTTCGTCAGCGCTTTCAGGATCGCTCAGGATCTGGCCATGGCCATGGAGGCCAGGTGCTACCGGGGTGGAGCCGGCAGGACCAGACTCCACGAAATGAAACTGAGAACGCGGGACATCATCGCCTTCATGCTGGAGGCGGCGTTCCTCGTGCTCGTAATATTGGAGGCCCGGTATTTCTAGGGCGCAAAAGATACAGGAGACAGATTTGCGGCAGAGAAACATCAAAGATCTGGACAAAAGAATAGAGCAGAATTCCGCCTTCCTGGTGAGGGAACCGAGGGACCTCAGGGGCAGGTGGCATGAGGTTTTCGGAAACGGAAACCCCATATATCTTGAGATCGGTTCCGGCAAGGGCAGGTACATTATGACCCGGGCTCAGGCTGAACCTGACAGGAACTTTATCGCCTGCGAGGGGCGGGAAGCAGTGGGGCTCAGGATACTGGAGAAGACCCAGGAGGCCGGGCTTCCCAACGTCAGGGCGGTCCTGTGCTACATGGACGACTGCCGGGAGTTTTTCGAGAAGGGGGAGCTGGACGGCATCTATCTGAACTTCAGCGATCCCTGGCCCAAGGGACGCCACGCTAAGAGGAGGCTGACCTACGGCAGGAACCTGGAGGCCATGATGGATGTGCTGAAGCCCGGGGCGGCCATCGAGTTCAAGACGGACAACGACAGGCTTTTCGAATTCTCCATGGAAGAGATCGCATCTGAAGGCTGCGAGATCCTGGAGATGACCAGAGATCTCCACGGAGACGCCTCAGAGTTCGAGAGCAAAAAATATATCACGGAGTACGAATCTAAATTCCTAAGCTCCGGCAAGAATATCAACTATGTGAAGTTCAGGAGGACGGGCACAATGATTTTCGCAAGAGAAAACGGAAGGGCGATACCCAGGGAAGACAAGATATTCAGCATTTCAAACAGGGCCAAAGCCATGATACAGGAAGTGGGGAAGGAGAATGTCATAAACGGCACCATCGGAGCGCTCATGGATGATGAAGGCGGCCTCATAGTCCTGGATTCCGTGAAGGAGGTGTTCGCATCACTGGACGCGGAAGACTACGCACCATATGCGCCCATAAGAGGTATCCCGGAATTCAGGGAGGCAGTGAAGAAGGCAGCCTTCGGAAGTTATGAGCCTAAGGGCTTCACGGAGGTCTGCGCCACCCCCGGCGGTACGGGAGCGGTGAGAAACACCGTGGCCAACTATTCATCTCCGGGAGAAAAGGTCCTGGTGGCAGACTGGTTCTGGGCACCGTACAAGACCGTGTGCCAGGAGCTGGGAAGAGAACTGGCCACCTTCAGCTTCATAGATGAAGAGGGAGGACTGAATGTTGAGGACCTCAGGAGGAAAGTTTTTGAGATACTGGAATCTCAGGACGGTCTTGTGGTGATCCTGAACACCCCCGCCCACAATCCCACAGGCTACTCCATAACCGTTGAAGAATGGAGAAAGGTCAGAGACGTGTTCTCTGAACTTCCCGAAGGCAAGCTGGTGACACTTCTGGTGGACGCCGCCTACATAGATTTTGCTGGAGACGAGGAGGAGGTCAGGGACTTCCTTCCGGTGCTGGAGGAGATGCCTGAAAACGTACTGCCCATCATGGGCTACAGTGCGTCCAAGACATTCACCATGTACGGCATGAGATGCGGCGCCATGATCTGTCTGGCAAAGACCGCCGGAATCGCCGACGAGTTCAGGAGAGTCACCGAGGTGAGCTCCAGAGCCAGCTGGTCCAACTGCAACAGAGCCCCCCAGACCATCATCGCCAGGATATTCGCTGACCCCAAGCTTAAAGAGAAGGTGGACCGGGAGAGAGCGGAATACAGGGACATGCTTCTGAGAAGGGGCAAAACATTCGAGGCCGGGGCAAGGAACGCCGGCCTTGAGATCCTGCCCTTCGATGCAGGCTTCTTCGTAAGCATCCCCATGCCCAACGCTGATGAGGTCGCTCAGGAACTGGAGAAGCAAGGCATTTTCCTGGTTCCTCTGGCAAAGGGACTGAGAGTGTCCGTGGCAGCCGTGCCCGAGAAGGATCTGAAGACTCTTCCGGAGAAGATAAAAGCCTGTATGGACAGTCTGGCAAAGCAACGAGGAGATAATAGATGACAGTAGACCTTAAATTAAATCACAACATCAGAAATAACTTCCTTGGCATCAAGACCACCGAAGACCTTAACAGAGCCATTGAAAACGGAGATTTCAGGGAACTGGTCCAGATATCCGAAGCATATCAGGACAAGAGGATCGTGGAGATCGCACAGAGGATCTACGACCAGAAGAACCGTGTGGTACTGATCGCCGGACCCTCCAGCTCAGGCAAGACCACCACGGCCAAGAAGCTCTGCACCCAGCTGAAGGTGCTGGGGCTGGATCCCCTTTACATGGGTACAGACGACTACTTCGTGGAGAGAGAGGATACACCTCTTGACGAAAACGGCAAGTACAACTTCGAGGATCTGGACGCGGTGGACGTGGATCTTTTCAACAGGAACATCATCTCCCTTCTTAAGGGGGAGGAGGTGGACCTTCCCACCTTCAATTTCATGACGGGCCACAAGGAGTACGGCAAGAGAATAACATCCATCAAGCGCAGCCAGATCATAGTCATCGAGGGCATCCACGCCCTGAATGACGCGCTGACTCCCCAGATACGCCAGCATCAGAAGTTCAAGATCTTCGTGTGTCCGGTGACCGCCCTCAGGGTCTCCAAGGAATCCGGATTGGATCCCATAGACCACAGGATGCTGAGGAGGATGGTGAGAGACAACCAGTTCAGAGGCCACTCTGCCAAGGACACCATCGATAACTGGCCGTCAGTAAGACGGGGAGAGGACAAGAACATCTTCCCGTTCAGGGATCAGGCTAACGAGGCTTTCAATACGTCCCATATATATGAGATACCCATCCTGAAGAAGTACGCTGAGCCCCTGCTCAAGTCCATTAAGGAGGATGAACCGGAGTACGAGATGGCCTCAAAGATGCTGAAGTTTTTAAGCGATTTCGACGTTTATGAGGATGACAGCGTGGTGCCCAACGACTCCATTATCAGGGAGTTTATCGGAGGCTCCGCCTACGCTGAGGAAGACCCGGAGACCGGCAGGAAGACATTCGTGGGAGGAAACTGGTTTTTCAGGAACGTCCAGAATTACCTGAAGGAAAAGCACGAGGAGATAGCGGACAAGAGAGACGAGTTCCACAGGGAGCTGGCCAGGGCCGTCGAAGAGGACCACGTGGACGACGTGGAGCTGGCATTGAAGGGCGAGAATGAGAAGACGGTCAAGTGACCCGGAAGGTGCGCATTTGAAAGTAATAATCATCGGGGGCATCAACATCGACATCGAGGGCGTCCCGTTCAATCAAATCAAATATCATGACTCCAACCCCGGCAAGATCAGGCTGTCCTACGGAGGAGTAGGCAGAAATATAGCCGAAAACCTGGCCAGGCTGGGAGGAGAATGCGCCATGGTCTCATGCGTGGGTGACGAGCCCATGAGCCTGGGAGCCATGGAGCATCTGAGAAAGCTGGGCGTGGACGTGAGCCACATCAGGGTATTTCAGGAGGAGATGCCCTCCATGTATCTGAGCATTCTGGATGACAGGCATGACATGGAACTTGGCATATCCGACATGGAGATCATCGACCACATGACCCCGGAGTATATCGATGAGATCAGGCCCTTCCTGGATACCGCCTCTGTGGTGGCCCTGGACGGGAATCTGACGGAAGAGATGCTGGAGCATGCCACAGACGTGCTCAGGGGCACGAAGCTTTTCTTCGATCCGGTGTCCGCAAGCAAGGGGGTCAGGGTGAGAGACTTCGCGGGCAGATTTTTTGCGGTGAAGCCCAACAGGATCGAGGCTGAGGCCATACTGGACATGAAGATCAAAACAGACGGCGACGTCCGGGATGCCGGAAGGCGGTTCATGGAACTGGGGGTCTCCAAGGTGTTCATCACCCTGGGCGAGGATGGCGTGTTCTACATGGAGGAGGGCGATTCGGGGTTCATCAGGCCGTCGAAGGACCTGGTGATCAGGAGCGCCACAGGCGCGGGGGACAGCTTCAGCGCCTGCATTCTTCTGGGCCTCTCCAGAGGGTTCGGCGCAAAAAAGATCGCAGAGATGGGCATGGCGGCTTCCCGCATCACCATGAGCACCCAAAGGGCAGTAAGCGAGGAGATCAGCATGGAACTGATAGAAGAATTAATGAACAAGGAGATTTAGAATGGATCATCTTAGAATAAAACCGGAAGTTAAAGAGGCTCTGGAGCAGGGAAGACCGGTGGTGGCGCTGGAGTCCACCATCATAGCCCACGGCATGCCGTACCCCAGAAACGTGGAGACCGCACTCAACGTGGAGAAGGTCATCAGGGAGCACGGCGCAGTGCCCGCCACCGTCGCCATCATCGGCGGCGAGATCAGAGTGGGTCTCACCCCTGAGGAGATCGAGTACCTGGGAACAGCCAGGGGAGTCCTCAAAGTATCCAGAAGAGACATGCCCCTGGTCATCTCAAAGAAGATGGACGGAGCCACCACCGTGGCAGGCACCATGATGGCCGCAGCCATGGCAGGGATCAAGGTCTTCGTCACCGGCGGCATCGGCGGCGTCCACAGGGGAGCGGGAGAGTCCTTCGACATCTCCGCGGACCTGGAGGAATTCAAGACCACCAACGTGACCGTGGTGTGCGCGGGCTGCAAGTCCATTCTGGACATTCCCGCAACCATGGAATATCTGGAGACCAAGGGAGTGCCCGTGGTCTGCTACGGAGCAGACGAGATACCCGCCTTCTACTCCAGAAGGTCGGGAGTGATGGCTGAACTCCGCATGGATGATCCCAGGGAGATCGCCGACATGATCAAGACCAAGGACGCCCTGGAACTTCCGGGAGGAGTTCTGGTGACCTGCCCGGTCCCTGAGGAGGATGAGATCCCATTCGAGGAGATGGACGGCTACATTCAGGAGGCCCTGGCTGACTGCGAGAGAGACGGAGTTACCGGCAAGAGGATCACTCCTTATCTGCTTTCAAAGGTCAAGGATCTGACCGAGGGAAGAAGCCTGGAAGCCAACATCAAGCTGGTGCTGAACAACGCTGCAGTGGGAGCGGAGATCGCAAAGGGACTGGCGGAATAGACGTAAGCGCGCAGGGTATGCGGGACATGACCGGGAAACCCGGGGGGCGGATGTTTTGCGCAGGTGCAGCAACGAAAAGAAAGAAAGGAAGACGATATGAACACAGATATAAGAAAATTCAAATTATATTATGACATATCTGAGGTCAGCAGGTGTCTGCTGTGTCATGACCCTCTGTGCGCCAAGGCGTGTCCTGAAGGCGTGCCTGCGGGAGACATACTGAGATCTCTGTTTTTCAGGAACTATATCGGGGCTGACAGGAAGCTGTCCCATGACTGCAGCCGCTGTGACGCGCCCTGTGAGAAGGCCTGCGTGATCAACGGCCCAAAACAACCCGTTGCCATTAAGAAACTCTTCACTGCCCTAAGGGAGGACGGGTCCGACCTTCCGCCGCACATCGTGGAGGACGTGGATATCTCCGCGGACATATGCGGGGTAAAGCTTGAGAATCCGTTCATCCTGTCCTCGTCGGTAGTGTCCAGCAATTACGACATGTGCCGCCGCGCGTTCGAAGCGGGATGGGCAGGCGTATCCTTCAAGACCATCTGTAATTTCCCGCAGCACGAGACGTCGCCCAGGTTTTCTGCCATAAGGAATCACTCCAATTCGTTCTGCGGATTCAAGAACATAGAACAGCTCTCCGACCACAGCGTCGAGGAAAACATGGAGATCTTCGAGAGGCTCAGGAGGGAGTTTCCGTCAAAGGTGATCATCGCTTCGATAATGGGGCAGAATGAGGAGGAATGGACGTACCTGGCCGCAAGATGTGAGGAGGCGGGGGCCGCAGTCATCGAGTGCAACTTCTCCTGCCCGAACATGGAGGCGAGAGACCTGGGTGTGACCATAGGCCAGTCCGGGGAACTGATCGAGAGGTTCACCAGGGCCACGCGGAGAGGAACATCCTTACCCATCCTCGTCAAGCTCACGCCAAACGTGGCTGACATGGTGCCAATGGCGCTGGCCGCGAAACGGGGAGGAGCAGATGGGATATCAGCCATCAATACCTTAAACTCGATCACGGGCGTGGACATAGACAATCTCGTGGCTAAGCCCGCAGTCCGGGGCAAGTCCATCGTGGGCGGATACTCCGGGGCGGCTGTCAAACCCATCGCCCTGAGATTCATATCCGACATGTCGAGATGCGAAGAACTGGAGGACATGCACCTCAGCGGGATCGGCGGCGTCGAGACCTGGCGTGACGCGCTGGAATTCATTCTTCTTGGCGCAGGAAGCGTACAGGCTACTACGGCGGTGATGCAGTACGGCTACAGGATCGTAGACGACCTCAGGGAGGGGCTGGAAGAGTACATGAAGTGCAAGGGCATCACTTCCCTGGATATGCTCGTCGGCGGTGCGGCCGGCACCGTGGTGGATCACACCAGCATCGAGCGTGACACTGTACTGCTGCCGGTCTTTGACTACGATCACTGCAACGGATGCGGAAGATGCTACATCTCCTGCAGGGACGGAGGCCACCAGGCCATCCGGTTCGACGAGGAGACCAGGAGACCTGTCCTCATAGGCTCCAACTGCGTGGGCTGTCATCTCTGCAGGCTGGTCTGCAGCGCGAAGGCCGTAAGGACCGCAAAGAAGACCATAAAAAGATAATATTGCGTGGGATCACTAAACCGCCTTTGGCGGTTTTTTTAGTGGGCGGGCGGGATGTTTTGCTCTAAATGGACATATATGGTGGATTTTGCTGTGGAAAACCCAAGATATGGTGCCTGGGAGGAGCAAAAAACGTACGCCAGCACGCGTGTAAAAATGTCGCATGGCGCGAAGCCTTGAAAATCAAGGACTTTGCTGTGATAAAGCACCCTGAAAAAGCCTGAAAAATAATTAAAAAAATGCTTGCATTTGACTTTTCCTTCGAATATAATTAGAGAGCTTGCTTAAGGCGTAGATGCGGGAAGTTGCAGGGCTATCTGGTAATTTCCGCGGAGCAATTGTCCGGACCAGATCCGGGCGAAGGGACTCGCCTTGCGTTTTGCTTTGAGAACAAAAGCAGAAAACACACGTAAGCGTGTAAGAAGGCGACAGAACCGCCTGAAGCCTTGAAAAACAAGGCGTGAGCCCCTGTACGGAGCATAGCGAAAACAGTACGAAAGACAAACAAGGAGGAAAAAATGAGCGGTAAAGACAAGATCAGGATCAAACTCAAAGCTTATGATCACGCACTTCTTGATCAGTGCGCACAGAAGATCATCGACACGGTCAAGAAGACCGGAGCGGACGTCAGCGGTCCCATACCTCTTCCCACAGACAGGGAAGTGGTCACCATCATCAGAGCGGTGCACAAGTATAAGGACTCCCGCGAACAGTTCGAGCAGAGAACTCACAAGAGATTGATCGACATCACTAACGCGACACCCAATA
Source organism: uncultured Peptostreptococcaceae bacterium (assembly GCA_905235115.1). Classification (GTDB taxonomy): domain Bacteria; phylum Bacillota; class Clostridia; order Peptostreptococcales; family Anaerovoracaceae; genus RUG754. The sequence goes on along the minus strand of CAJOKT010000016.1, from coordinate 22,688 downwards.
CCACACAGGCTCTCACAAAGCTGAACCTGCCGGCGGGCGTTGAAGTAGAGATCAAATAAGTCAGTTAAGGGTACTCCCCTTGGTAAGAACTCATGAGAGGGCGAAAGCCAAACCAGAGAGTTCCAATGTAAGATTTGGAGGAAATCAATGAAAGCAATCTTAGGAAAGAAAATGGGCATGACCCAGATCTTCGACGAAGAGGGAAACGTGATCCCCGTAACAGTCGTTGAAGCAGGTCCCGAAGTCGTAACTCAGGTAAAGACAGTTGAGACAGACGGATACGATGCGGTCCAGGTAGGCTTCGAGGATCAGAAGCCTCAGAGGGTCAACAAGCCGATGACAGGTCACTTCGAAAAGGCCGGCGTAGCTCCCAAGAGGTATCTTGCGGAATTCAGACCGGACGAAGGAGACACCTACGAGGTAGGGCAGATCATCACAGCAGCCGAGTTTGAAGAAGGTTCCAAACTCGACGTGACCGGTACCTCAAAAGGTAAGGGAACTCAGGGCAACATCAAGAGACATCATCACAGACGCGGCCCCATGACCCACGGTTCAAAGCACAAGAGACTTCCCGGCGGTCTGGCAGCAGCCACATATCCGTCAAGAGTCTTCAAGGGTAATGAAGGTCCTGGAAGAACAGGAAGAGACACAGTCACAGTACAGAATGTGGTCTTGGTAAAAGTTATCGCAGACAGAAACCTCATGCTGATCAAGGGAGCGATCCCCGGAAACAAAGGCGGCCTGGTCCGCGTTCAGTATGCGGTCAAAGGTCAGGGCAAATAATTCTGGGTGAAAGGAGGAGACAAAATGGCACAGGTTACAATGCTGGATATGCAGGGAGCTAATGCAGGCACCATCGAACTGAACGATGAGATCTTTGCGATCACCCCGAACGAATTTGCGGTTCACGCAGTAGTCAAGAACTACCTGGCAAACCAGAGACAGGGCACTCAGTCCGCAAAGACCAGAGGCGAAGTCAGAGGAGGAGGCCGCAAGCCTTTCAGACAGAAGGGTACAGGCCGTCACAGACAGGGACACTCCACAGACCCCTCACAGGTAGGAGGCGGCGTAGTGTTCGCTCCGAAGCCCAGGGATTACAGATACACTCTTCCCAGGAAGCTGAGAAGACTTGCAATGAAGTCTGCTCTCTCTTCAAAGGTGGCGGAGAACGAAATAATCGTAGTAAACGAACTTAAATTCGATGAGCCCAAGACAAAGGACATGATAAAGTTCCTTGAAGCAGTCAAGGCCGGCAAGAAGGCCCTCATCGTAACGGCGGAAAAGGACGAGAACGTAGTCAAGTCCGCTAACAATATCCCCGGAGTAAGAACCGTCCTTGCGACAACGATGAACGTTTATGAGATCATCAATCACGAAAGCTTCATCGTTACCGAAGAGGCGGTCAAGTTGATCGAGGAGGTGTACAAATAATGAAAAGCGCATATGACGTAATACTGACTCCTGTCATCTCTGAACAGAGCATGGACGTGGCGGCAGACAGGAAATACACTTTCAAGGTCGCCAAGGAAGCCAACAAGACGCAGGTCAAGCTTGCCGTCGAAGAGATCTTCGGAGTAGAAGTTGCCAAGGTCAACATCATGAACTACAGCGGTAAGTTAAAGAGAATGGGAAGATATTCCGGTCTGACGCCTTCCTACAAGAAGGCGATCGTCACTCTCACACCCGGGAGCAAAGAGATCGAATTCTTCCAGGGATTATAATTTAGGAGGTAGAGGAAAATGGGAATCAGAAAATACAAACCGACTACCCCGGGCTTAAGAGGAATGACGGTCTCCACATTTGAGGAGATCACAAAGGATACCCCCGAAAAGTCATTGACAGTAACGCTGAAGAAGCACTCCGGAAGGAACAACACCGGAAGGATCACCGTCAGACATAAGGGCGGCGGCACAAGAGCCAAGTACAGGATCATCGACTTCAAGAGAGATAAGGACGGAGTTCCCGGAAAAGTAACATCCATCGAATACGATCCCAACAGGACCGCAAATATCGCCCTCATCACTTATGCAGACGGTGAAAAGAGATACATCATTGCTCCCGGCAAGCTGGAAGTGGGACAGACCATCGTTTCCGGACCCGACGCAGACATCGTGGTTGGAAACGCTCTTCCCCTGGCAAACATCCCCGTCGGTACGATCATCCACAACGTGGAGCTCAAGCCCGGCAAAGGCGGACAGCTTGCAAGATCAGCCGGAAACGGCGCACAGCTCATGGCTAAGGAAGGCGCTTACGCACAGGTAAGACTTCCGTCCGGAGAAGTCCGCAAGGTCTCAATGAGATGTAAGGCCACCATCGGTGAGGTCGGAAACGAAGAATCCGCCAACATACAGATCGGAAAGGCCGGACGCAAGAGACACATGGGAATCAGGCCCACAGTAAGAGGTTCCGTAATGAACCCCAACGACCATCCCCATGGCGGCGGCGAAGGCAGAGCGCCCGTCGGCAGAAAGAGCCCCGTTACACCTTGGGGCAAGCCTGCTCTTGGATATAAGACGAGGAAGAGGAACAAGGATTCCAACAAGTACATCGTCAAGAGAAGGAATGAGAAATAAAGAAAGGAGCAAAAAACAGAATGTCAAGATCACTCAAAAAGGGACCTTTTGTAGACGCCAAGCTGCTTAAGGCTATCGAAGAGTTAAATGCATCCAACGAGAAGAAAGTTATCAAGACATGGTCAAGACCATCAACGATCTTCCCGCAGATGGTTGGACACACCATAGCAGTGCATGACGGCAGAAAGCACGTCCCTGTATATATCACAGAAGATATGGTCGGTCACAGACTCGGTGAGTTTGCTCCGACAAGAACATTCAGAGGTCACGCCTCTGATAAGGCCACAAAGGGCAGATAAGGAAAGGAGAAAAAAATGGAAGCAAAAGCAGTTGCCAAATATGTCAGAATGTCTCCTGTCAAATTACAGCCCGTTTGTGATTTAGTAAGAGGCAAGGATCTGAACGAAGCTCTGGCTATCCTGAAGTTCACTCCCGGCAAGGGCAGCGCCCTCGTCGAGAAGGTAGTGAATTCCGCAAAAGCCAATGCTGAGAACAATTTCGATCTGGATCCCGACAATTTATACGTAGCAGAGATCTACGCGAACCAGGGCCCCACAATGAAGAGATGGAGAGCCGGTTCTCAGGGTAGAGCATCGATCATCCTTAAGAGGTCAAGCCACATCGGAGTGACTCTTAGGGAGAAGGAATAAGGAGGTTGGCACATGGGTCAGAAAGTCAGTCCACATGGATTCAGAGTAGGCGTCATCAAAGACTGGGACTCCAAATGGTATGCAGACAAAAAGAATTTTGCTGACAATCTTATCGAGGACAACAAGGTAAGAGAGTACATCACAAAGAAGCTTTATGCCGCGGGAGTTGCCAAGGTCGTTATTGAGAGACCCTCAGGCAGCAAGATCAGAGCTAACGTCATGACAGCCAAGCCGGGCATGGTCATCGGAAGATCAGGCGACGGCATCGATGCTATCAAGAAAGACCTGGTAAAACTAACAGGCAAAGAAGTAGAGATCGAGATCATCGAGATCAGACGTCCCGAATTAGATGCGCAGTTGAGCGCCGAAGCAGTCGCACAGTCCCTTGAGAGACGTACATCCTTCAGAAGAGCGATGAAGCAGCAGATCTCAAGGACCATGAAGGCCGGAGCCAAGGGCATCAAGGTAGTAGTATCCGGAAGACTCGGCGGAGCCGAGATCGCAAGATCCGAGAAGTATTCCGAAGGAAATGTTCCTCTGCACACATTGAGAGCCGACATCGACTATGGTTTTGCAGAAGCTGACACCACCTACGGAAGGATCGGCGTAAAGGTCTGGATCAACCACGGTGAAGTCCTTGACAAGGGTCTTAAGAGCGCGATCCCCGAGGAAAAGCGCGAGAAGAAGGGCGACAAGAGACAGAGAAGAGACGGCGCAAGAAGAGATGGCGGAAGATCGGACAGGAGAGAAGGCAGAAGGAACGACAGATTCCAGAAGGAAGAAGCCCCCAAGGCAACTCCCAGGATCAGAAAGACACCGAAGCCCGCTCCCATAGTTGAACCACAGGAAACTGAGGCTCAGGAACCGGCGGAGACAACTGAAGCATAGAATTTGGAAAGGAGGAACTAAGCCATGTTAATGCCAAAACGTGTCAAGTACAGAAGACAGCACAGGGGTAGAATGACAGGTGTGGCCACAAAGGGCAACACCATTACCTATGGCTCATATGGATTAGTTGCACAGGAATGTGCATGGATCACCTCAAATCAGATCGAGGCCGCCCGTGTGGCAATGACCAGGTCTATCAAGAGAGGTGGTAAGGTATATATCAAGATCTTCCCTCACAAACCGGTAACGAAGAAGCCGGCCGAAGTACGTATGGGTTCCGGTAAAGGTGCTCCCGAGTACTGGGTAGCGGTAGTCAAGCCCGGCAGAGTGATGTTCGAGATCGACGGAGTCAGCGAGGAAACAGCAAGAGAGGCTATGAGACTCGCAGCCAACAAGCTCCCCATTAAGTGCAAGTTCTTAGTGAAGGAGAAGCAGGCGGAAGGCGGTGAAGCATAATGGAATTAAAGAAAATGAGAGAGATGACCGAGATCGAACTCAACACCGAACTCGATAAGATGAAAAAAGAACTTTTCAATCTCAGGTTCCAGCATGTTACCGGCCAGCTGGAGAATCCTGTGAAGATGAGAGAACTCAAGAAGGATATCGCAAGAGCAAAGACGATCCTCAAAGAGAGAGAAGTATAAAGGAAAGGAGGAAGAATTATGGCAGTTGACAGAAACGCAAGAAAGACCAAGGTCGGCATCGTAGTATCCGACAAGATGGACAAGACCATCGTTGTAGCAATGGAAGACTTCATAAGACACCCCCTTTACGGCAAGGCTGTCAAGAGGACAAAGAAGGTCAAGGCTCACGACGAGAACAATGAATGCCAGGTCGGCGACAAAGTAAGGATCATGGAAACGAGACCCCTTTCAAAGGACAAGAGATGGAGACTTGTTTCTATCATTGAGAAAGTTAAGTAAGGGAGGCAACGGATAATGATTCAGACAGAAACAAGATTAAAAGTTGCTGACAATTCCGGCGCTAAGGAGCTCCTTTGCATCCGCATCCTGGGCGGAACAAGCCGTCAGTATGCGAACATCGGAGACATCATCGTCTGCGCCGTTAAAGACGCGACACCCGGCGGAGTCGTCAAGAAGGGCGACGTCGTCAAGGCCGTAGTGGTTAGGACGAAGCATGGCGTAAGACGTCATGACGGTTCATATGTTAAGTTCGATCAGAACGCTGCCGTCATCATCGGCGGAAAAGACGACAAGAATCCTAAGGGTACACGTATCTTTGGGCCTGTTGCCAGAGAACTTAGAGATAAGGGCTTTATGAAGATCGTTTCATTGGCTCCGGAAGTATTATAAGGAGGAAATGGAAATGAAGATCAAAAAAGGCGACACGGTAAAGGTCATTGCCGGCAAGGACAGAGGCATGACAGGCAAGGTCCTGAAGACATTCCCCAAGGACAACAAGGTAGTCGTTGAGGGCGTGAACATTCAGACAAAACACGCTAAGGCCACAAGGAACACTCCTGCTGAGATCAAGCATATCGAAGGACCCATCGATGCTTCCAACGTTATGTACTATGATACAAAGCAGAAGCAGGCTTCCAGAGTCGGATACCAGGTCAAGGAAGACGGGAAAAAGTCCAGAGTCTTCAAGAAGACCGGAAAGACAATTGACTGAGAAAGGAGGAGACGGTTTTGACAGCCAGATTAAGAGAGACATACAATAACGAAGTATTCGGTCAGATGAAGGAAAAATTCCAGTATAAGAATGTCATGGAAGTTCCCAAGCTTGAAAAGATCACCATCAACATGGGACTCGGAGAAGCTAAGGAAAACGCCAAGATCCTGGAATCTGCCATTCAGGAGATCGCACTCATAGCCGGACAGAAGCCCGTCGTGACCAAAGCGAAGAAGTCCATCGCGAACTTCAAGGTCAGACAGGGAATGCCGGTAGGAGCAAAGGTCACTCTCAGAGGAGACAGAATGTATGAATTCGCAGACAAGCTTTTCAACATCGCTCTTCCCAGAGTCAGAGACTTCAAGGGAGTCAGCAAGAACGCCTTTGATGGCAGGGGCAACTACTCCATGGGCATCAAGGAACAGCTCATCTTCCCTGAGATCAGTTATGACCAGGTCGAAACTATCAAAGGAATGAACATCGTATTTACTACAACGGCTAAGACAGACGAAGAGGCCCAGGCTCTGCTTGAACTCCTTGGAATGCCGTTTGAGAAGTAGGAGGGTATATCATGGCAAAGACATCATTAAAGGTTAAGCAAGCCAGAAAGCCTAAGTATCAAACACGCGCATATACAAGGTGCAGGATCTGCGGAAGACCTCACTCCGTGCTTAAGAAGTACGGCATCTGCCGTATCTGCTTCAGAGAACTTGCCTACAAGGGCGAGATCCCGGGAGTCAAGAAGGCAAGCTGGTAAGACATTGTGAAAGGAGAAAAGCTGTTATGACAATGACAGATCCCATTGCGGATATGCTGACTCGTATCAGGAACGCCAACACAGCAGGACATGACACTGTGGAGATCCCTGCTTCAAAGATGAAGAAGTCGATCGCCCAGATCCTGAAGGATGAAGGCTTCATCAATGATTTCGAGGTCATAGAGGACGGCAAGCAGGGCATCATCAAGGTAACGATGAAGTATGCTGCCGGTAAAGAAAGAGTTATTTCAGGTATTAAGAAGATCTCAAAGCCCGGCCTTAAGGTTTATGCAAAGGCAGAGGATGTCCCCAGAGTACTGGGCGGCCTCGGTATCGCGATCCTTTCCACTTCCAAGGGAGTCATCTCCGATAAGGAAGCAAGAAAGCTCGGCATCGGCGGCGAAGTCATCTGCTATGTTTGGTAGGAGGTAAGGATATGTCCAGAATAGGAATCAGACCCATTACTGTTCCCGCCGGCGTAGAGGTTACGGTAGATGGAAACTTAGTGACAGTCAAGGGACCCAAGGGTCAGCTGACCCAGGAGATCGCCCATGAGATGACTGTTGAAGTAAATGACGGAACCATCACGGTAAAGCGCCCCTCTGACGACAGACATGAGCGCAGCCAGCACGGTCTCGCCAGGACGCTGATCAACAACATGGTGGTCGGAGTTACACAGGGCTTCGAGAAGAAGCTCCAGCTCGTAGGTGTTGGATATAAGGCAGAAAAGAAGGGTGACACCCTGGTGCTCAGCCTTGGATACTCCCACCCCGTAGAGCTCAAGGATCCCGAAGGGATCACAACAGAATGTCCTTCTCAGACGGAAATCGTCGTAAAAGGAATCGATAAGGCATTTGTCGGGAATTACGCAGCTGACATCAGAGCGTGGAGAAGACCGGAACCCTACAAGGGCAAGGGAATCAAGTATGTCGATGAAGTCATCCGTCGTAAGGAAGGCAAAGCAGGCGCTAAATAAGGGAAAGGAGTGAGTTGAAATGGCAAATGAATCAAGAAACGACAGACGTCTCAAGAGACATTACAGAGAAAGAAAGAACATTTTCGGAACTCCTGAAAGACCCAGACTTTGCGTATTCAGGTCCAGCAAGAACATCTCTGCTCAGATCATCGACGATGTGAACGGCAAGACACTTTGCTCCGCATCCTCACTGGACAAGGAGCTCAAGGCTGAACTTGGCTACGGCGGAAACAAGGAAGCCGCAAGAAAGGTCGGAGAGGCGCTTGCCAAGAGAGCACTCGCTGAGGGCATTACAGAGGTTTGCTTCGACAGAGGCGGATTCCTGTATCACGGAAGAGTTGCAGAACTGGCAGACGGTGCTCGTGAAGCCGGATTGAAATTCTAACAGGAGGAAGAAAGAATGCGTAATATCGTTGATGCATCCAAACTCGAACTGACATCGACAATCGTCAACATCAGAAGAGTCTCCAAGACCGTCAAAGGCGGCAAGAACATGAGATTCTCCGTGACGGTAGTCGTAGGTGACGGCGAAGGACACGTAGGTGTGGGCCTTGGCAAGTCCATCGAGATCCCCGAAGCAGTCAGGAAGGCTGAAGAGGATGCTAAAAAGAACATGATCTATGTACAGACCGTTGGAACGACGATCCCTCACAAGAACCTGGGAGTTTTCGGAGCTGCAAGAGTTCTCCTCATGCCGGCTGCCCAGGGTACCGGAGTTATCGCCGGATCCTCCGCCCGTACAGTGCTGGAGGCCGCTGGCATCAGGGACGTAAGAGCCAAGTCCATCGGATCCTCCAATACAGTAAATATCGCTTATGCAACTCTTGCAGGTCTTAAGAGCATGATGACCGTTGATAAGGTCACAGCTCTCAGAGGCAAGACAAGAGAAGAAATTCTGGGATAAGGGGGAAGCGACATGGCAGATAAAATGATCAAGGTCACTCTTACCAAGAGCACCATCGGAGCTACTCCCAAGCAGAGAAAAGTTGTCGAAGCGTTAGGACTCAAGAAACTGCACCAGTCCGTAGAACTCGTTGACAACGCCGCAACCAGAGGCGCATGCGCCAAGGTTTCGCATCTTGTTACGATAGAAGAATAGGGAGGTGCAAAAGATGAAATTAAGTGAATTAAAGGCACCTAAGGGAGCCACAACCAAACCCTGGAGAAAGGGCAGAGGAACAGGTTCCGGCAACGGTACCACATCCGGAAGAGGAATGAACGGTCAGAACTCCAGATCCGGCGGCGGCGTACGTCTCGGATTTGAAGGAGGCCAGATGCCTCTTTACAGAAGACTTCCCAAGAGAGGCTTCACCAATGTCTGGGGAACAGTTTACAGCACAGTAAACGTATCCGATCTCAACAGATTCGAGAAGGATTCCGTAGTGGATCTTGAAGCTCTCGTAGAATGCGGTCTTCTTAAGAAGGTTGAGGACGGCCTCAAGGTTCTCGGAAACGGAGACCTGAACGTCGCTCTCACAGTAAGAGCCAACAAGTTTTCAAAGAGCGCTGTTGAGAAGATTGAAAAGGCCGGAGGAAAGGCTGAGGTGATCTAGAATGGGAATGATAAAGACTGTAGCGCAAGCTTGGAAGATTCCGGAACTGAGGTCAAAGATCCTCTATACACTGATGATGCTCCTTATTTTCAGGATCGGTTCCAACATTCCTGTGCCCAACATTAACCGTGCGGCACTTGCGGAACTGTTTACTGGCGAGACAGGGCTTTTCGACCTATTCGATCTATTCTCAGGCGGTTCATTCTCGAACTTCACCATTTTCGCATTGAGCATCACGCCTTATATTACTGCATCCATCATAGTGCAGCTTCTTACCATGGCGTTCCCCTACTTTGAGAATCTTGCAAAGCAGGGCGTCGAGGGCAGGAAGAAGATGGCTCAGATCACAAGGTACATGACCGTCGTTCTGGCAGTTGTACAGGCCATCGGTCTTACCGTGGGTCTCTTCAGAAGAGCCATCATTGATACTGATGTATTCTCGATCATCGTAGTTATACTGGTGCTGACCGCAGGAACAGCGTTCCTTATGTGGCTGGGCGAAAAGATCAACGACAACGGAATCGGAAACGGGATCTCCCTTCTGATTTTCGCGGGAATCGTTGACCGTATCCCCAGCGCCATCAGAAGCCTTGCAACTCAGTACACTTCCGGAAACATGTCCCTGATCACCATCATACTGCTGCTGGTAGCTGCAGTTCTGGTTATCGCAGGCGTTGTGCTCATCCAGGAAGGTACGAGAAAGGTACCTGTACAGTATGCAAAGAGAGTCGTCGGCAGGAAAATGTACGGTGGACAGTCCACCCACATTCCTATCAAGGTCAACCAGAGCGGAGTTATTCCTATCATCTTCGCACTGTCACTCCTTCAGTTCCCGCTGACCATCACCTACTTCACAGCTGCTGATTCGGGCTTCACGACCTTCGTCACGAAGTATCTGTCACCCAACGGCAACCCGGGAGTATGGATCTATGCGACACTGAACATCGTGCTGATCATATTCTTCACCTACTTCTACAACCAGATCACATTCAATCCTGTAGAAGTGGCGGACAATCTCAAGGCAAACGGCGGTTTCATCCCCGGCATCAGACCAGGCAAGGCTACATCTGATTATCTTCAGAAGGTAACCAGCAGAATAACTGTTGTCGGAGCGGTCTTCCTTGCGGCGATCGCAACGCTTCCCACGATCCTCTCGACCCTTACAGGTCTCAGCCTCCACTTCGGCGGAACATCGCTTCTGATCGCAGTCGGTGTTGCACTCGAGACCGTGAGAGCTCTTGAGAATCAGATGCTCATGAGAAACTATCAGGGATTCCTGAAATAAAGAGGTGCAAAATATGCTGAGAACAATTTTGCTTGGGCCCCCGGGAGCCGGAAAAGGCACCCAGGCGGTGAAAATAGTTGAAAAATACGGAGTCCCTCACATCTCAACGGGAGACATCTTCAGAGAAAACATCAAGAACGGAACCGAGCTTGGCAAGAAGGCTCAGGAATATATGAACAAGGGCGAACTTGTTCCCGATGACCTGGTATGCGATCTCGCAACATCCAGACTCCTTCAGCCGGACTGTGCTGACGGATTCCTTCTTGACGGTTTCCCGAGAACAGTTTACCAGGCTGAGAAGCTGGACGAGTTCCTGAAGGAACATGATTCCAGGATCGACGTAGTCCTTAATCTGGCTGTTGAAAAGGAAGAACTCATCACAAGGCTTACCGGCAGAAGAGTCTGCAAGGTATGCGGAGCCTCCTTCCACATCGTAAGCGTTCCTCCCAGGGAGGAAGGCGTCTGCGATTTCTGCGGCGGTGAGCTTGTCCAGAGACCGGACGACAATCTGGAAACAGTGACCAACAGGATCGACGTGTATGATTCTCAGACAAAGCCTTTGGTTGATTATTATGAGAAGGCCGGAAACATCGCCACCATCGATGGCGCGGCCGATCTCGATACGGTCTTCGGCGATATTGTGAAGGCCATCGGTGAATAACGATGATAGTAATCAAATCGGAGCATGAAATACGGTTGATGCGTGAAGCCGGTAAGGTCGTCAGTCTGATATTCAAGAGGCTGGAGGACCTTATCAGGCCCGGCATCTCCACCAAGGACATAGATGACCTGGTGGAACGCACCGTAAAAGAGCACGGAATGAAGGCTGCTGAGAAGGGCTACTACGGTTATCCGGCATCGGTCTGCACCTCGGTGAACGAAGAGGTGGTCCACGGGATACCCTCAAAGGACCGCATCTTAAGTGAAGGGGATATCGTGAGCTGCGACCTGGTGGTGGAATACAAAGGTTACATGGCGGATGCCTGCAGGACCTACGGAGTAGGAAAGATCAGTGAAGATGCTCAGCATCTCATCGATACAGCAGAGCGTGCATTCTTCAACGGCATCAAAAACGCGGTGCCGGGGAAGAGACTGAGAGACATCTCCAGAGAGGTGCAAAACACTGTTGAAGGAGAAGGTTTCGGAGTCATCAGGGACTACGTTGGGCACGGAATAGGATCGGAAATGCATGAAGATCCTCAGATCCCCAACTATGTCTGTCCGGGGCCTAACCCCAGACTTCAGAAGGGAATGACCATTGCGGTGGAGCCCATGATCTGTGAAGGAAACTGGAAGGTAAAGGTTTTGGACGATGACTGGACAGCAGTTACCGTTGACGGCGGCTGGGCAGCCCATTACGAGAACACGATAGTCGTAACGGACGGTGAGCCGGAGATAATCACTCTTTAAGGAGGCGTTAAGACAATGTCCAAGAAAGATACTATCGAAGCAGTCGGAACCGTCGTTGACGCTCAGCCCAACGCCATGTTCAAGGTGAAACTCGAGAACGGATTCGAAGTGCTCGCACACATTTCAGGCAAGATAAGAATGAACTACATCAGAATTCTTCCGGGAGACAGAGTCAAGGTGGAACTTTCACCCTACGACCTGACCCGCGGCAGGATCATTTGGCGAGATAAGTAAGACTGTACAGGGAGGAAAAGAAATGAAAGTCAGAGCTTCCGTAAAGCCTATCTGCGAGAAATGCAAGGTTATCAAGAGAAGAGGCAAAGTAATGGTCATCTGTGAAAACCCGAAGCATAAGCAGGTACAAGGCTGATCAAAAAAGTTAATAATCAGGCCGGAGGGATCACCGGGGCCCTCCGTCAAAAGGCCTCACAAAGTTTATATTACAGATCCTGTCTAGTCGCCCCCGGAAAGGCGAAGAAAGATAGGGGAAGGAGAAAAACGAATGGCGCGTATAGCCGGTGTTGACTTACCAAGAGACAAAAGGATAGAGATAGGACTTACCTATATCTATGGTATTGGCAGACCAACAGCAGCAATTATCCTCGAGAAGGCGGGCGTTGATCCCGACACAAGAGTCAAAGACCTGACAGAGGATGAAGCTGGTAGGATCAGAAAGATCATTGACGAAGAGTACATGGTAGAAGGTGACCTGAGACGTGAAGTTTCTCTTAACATCAAGAGACTCATGGAGATCGGCTCCTACAGAGGAATTCGTCACAGAAGAGGGCTCCCCGTAAGAGGACAAAAGACAAAGACCAACGCAAGGACCAGAAAGGGCCCGAAGAAGACCGTTGGAAGAAAGAAGAAAGCATCAAGGTAGGAAGGAGGTAGACAAAAATGGCTAAAACTGTAAAAAAAGCAGCAAGAAAAAAGAAGATCGTAAGAAAGAACATTGAAAAGGGCCAGGCTCATATCCAGTCTACCTTTAACAATACTCTGGTAACACTGACCGACATGGATGGCAATGCTTTAAGCTGGTCATCCGCCGGATCACTTGGATTCAAGGGATCCAGGAAATCCACACCTTTCGCAGCTCAGCAGGCAGCTGAAGAAGCAGCCAAGGGAGCTATGGAACATGGCTTAAAGACGGTTGAAGTTTACGTTAAGGGACCGGGCTCCGGAAGAGAAGCAGCCATCAGAGCTCTTCAGACAGCCGGACTTGAGATCACGATGATCAAGGACATCACACCCATCCCGCACAACGGATGCAGGCCGCCGAAGCAGAGAAGAGTCTAGTGAGAAGGGAGGAATAAGGAAATGGCAGTAAACAGAGATCCTGTTTTAAAGAGATGCAGAGCATTAGATATTGACCCGAGTCATCTCGGAATATACAAGAAGTCAAAGAGACAGCCCAACCGCCGTCAGAAGAAGATGAGCGAGTACGGTACTCAGCTCAGAGAAAAGCAGAGAGCCAAGTTCATCTACGGCGTTCTCGAGAAGCAGTTCAGAAATACTTTTGAGAAAGCTGCGAGAAAGCCGGGCGCAACAGGCGAGAACCTTCTCATCATGCTTGAATCAAGACTTGACAATGTGGTTTACCGCATGGGTTTTGCTCTCACCAGAAGAGAGGCCAGACAGCTTGTGACACACGGTCACTACACACTTAACGGCAAGAAGGTCAATTCACCGTCCCAGATGGTGAAGGCCGGCGACGTTATAGCAGTCAAGGCGTCAAGCAAGAACTCACCTAAATTTAAAGAGATCCAGGACCTTCAGGTAGTCGTACCGTCATGGATGGATGTAGATCTTGACAAGCTTGAAGGCAAGATCCTTGCCCTTCCCAAGAGAGAAGAGATCGATACTCCCATCCAGGAGCACCTTATCGTCGAGCTGTACTCCAAGTAATTGACCGGACAGTTCAACTCAACACTTGGAAAGGAAGGAGGCTTCTATAATGATAGAAATTGAAAAGCCAACGATCACAAAAGTCATTGACGAAGACGGATGCCACGGCAGATTCGTGGTAGAGCCTCTGGAAAGAGGGTATGGAATGACTTTGGGGAATGCCATGAGAAGGATACTCTACAGCTCACTTCCGGGAGCCGCAGTGGTTTCCGTCAAGATCGACGGAGTCCTCCATGAGTTTTCCACCATTCCCGGCGTCAAGGAAGATGTTACCGAGATCATACTGAACCTCAAGAAGCTGGCGGTAAGACTGAACGGCGATCCTACAAAGAGAGCCATCATCAACGCCATCGGTCCCTGCGAAGTGAAGGCCTGCGACATTCAGGCAGACAATGAACTGGAGATCTTCAATCCCGACCTCCACATTGCAACTCTTGAAGAGAACGCGACACTGATCATGGAGATCAATTTCGCTACGGGCAGAGGTTACGTACCGGCAGAAATGAACAAGACGGAAGACACACCTATCTCGGTGATCCCTGTAGACTCAATATTCACACCGGTAAGAAGAGCAAACTTCACCGTTGAGAATACCAGAGTCGGTCAGGTAACGGACTATGACAGGCTGATCCTCGATCTTTGGACAGATGGATCCATCTCCCCGGAGGAGGGCGTATCCATCGCAGCCAAGATCATGCAGGAACACCTGAATCTGTTCGTACAGCTTACCGATTCCACCGGCGCCATGGAGATCATGGTGGAGAAGGAAGAAGACCAGAAAGAAAAAGCTCTTGAGATGACCATCGAAGAACTGGAGCTTTCAGTCCGTTCCTTCAACTGCCTGAAGAGGGCAGCCATCAACACGGTCGAGGAACTTACTCAGAAATCCGAAGAGGACATGATGAAGGTAAGGAACCTCGGCAAGAAGTCGCTGGACGAAGTTAAAGCAAAATTAGATGAGCTCGGTTTGTCACTTAGACCGAACGATGACAAATAGTGGTAGTGAAAGGAGAATTCGGAAATGCCCGGATACAGAAAATTAGGCAGACCCTCCGCTCACAGAAAGTCAATGCTCAGGAACCTGACGACTGAACTTTTCAAGCACGGCAGGATCGAAACGACAAGTATGAGAGCGAAGGAGGTAAAGAGAATCTCAGAAAAGATGATCACTCTCGCCAAGAGAGGCGACCTTCATGCCAGACGTCAGGTCTTATCCTATCTTGTGGACGAGACTACAGTCACAAAACTTTTCGATGAGATCGCACCCAACTACGCCGACAGAAACGGCGGATACACGAGGATCCTCAAGCTCGGCCCCCGTCAGGGAGACGCAGCTGAGACAGTTTTCCTTGAACTGGTGTAAGTCAATATCATGAGATGAAGACCCGGGCTTTGGCTCCGGGTCTTTTGTTGTGAAAAAACCCTCCAACAGAGACCTTTTCCAAGGGTTGGACTCGTTGACAGAAAAGGGCAAAAACATTATAATTAAGGTACAAAAAAACAGAACGGAAGAGTCGAAAACGCATGCGTTTTCACGGGAAATCGGTGAAAATCCGGTACAGTCTCCTCTGCTGTGACGCTGACGACGAAACCATATCCATTGACTGAATAGTTGAGAAGGGGTTTCGGAGGATGAGGCGAAGTCAGAAGACCGGGCTCCTCCTGTCCAACATTTTTCAGGCAGAGAGAAATGGGTTTCCCCGGTTGGGTTTTTTCGCATTTACCTTTGCTTGAAGCAAAGGTATTTTTTTAGGAAAAGGAGTGTTTTTCTAAGATGAAGAAGAGAGCTCTAAGCATTCTGCTCATAATTACGATGGCCATCTGTCTGATGCCGTCTGTCGTAATGGCAGATCAGCCTGCCTCACAGGAGAACTTACAGGAAAAGGCAGAAATGCAAAACACCACAGGTATGGCGGAACAGGGAAAGGAGTTTACGTTTATAGATGACTCCGATCTTCAGTTTAAGCCGCTGTACCGGGCCAGGGTGAACTTTACGTCCCAGATGTCAGGTCAGTTCCTGCATGCACCCAGGTTCGGCTATTCAGTATCTTCGGGACTGGCTGAATCCTACGGGTACACGGACGCTGTAAACGGCGTTTCGGGTCTGGACGTACTGGTGGCTGCCCATAAACTGGTTTACGGCAGCTCATTCACCAAGGCGACTGCAAAAAATTATCTTACAGTTTCCGACAATAAGGTGACCATGCAGTTCGGATCCACGGCCTGGCCCGAGTTTTTCCTTAACCACGGGAAAGCCAACACCGGGGTACAGAGCGGCAGCGGCTTGTACACCCCCACGGAAGCCGGGACACAGATAGTACATGACGGAGATCTGATCGAGTTCTTCTTCCTTGAGGACGCAGATTATGCAGACATGTACAACTGGTTCACGGATGTGAACGGGCAGTACAGCAGAGCCTTCACCGTGAATACCGGAGATATCTTTGATCTCACGCTGAAGGGATATCACGCATACAATGCAGTGCAGTGCAAGGATGCGGATGCAATGGTCAATTCAAATGCTGCAAGCTGTGTCAGCCGCGCTCAGGTATATACGGTGGATCCCGCAACGGGAGCCCTCACCGCAATACCCGGAGCAGTCACCGGCGGTACAGGCAGGTGCACCCTTTGCTTCGATGATCCCGGAGAATACTGGATCACAGCCGGCGGTATAGCCGGATGCACCTTCAGGCAGATCCTGACTCTGACGAAAGTCACAGTGACGGAATCCCAGCCTGTGACTGCGGCTGTTGATTTCACTTCACAGATGTCAGGTCAGTTCCTGCACGCTCCTCAGTTCGGAAATGTGATCTCTTCAGATCTGGCGGAATCTTACGGATACACCGATACTTGTGAGGGAGTATCCGTACTGGACGTGCTCGTAGCTGCTCATGAGCTGGCTTACGGTTCAGCCTTCACCGGGGCGACAGCACAGAACTACCTGGTGATCAACAATGGGATCGTTTCCAAGCAGTTCGGAAACATTCTGAGCCCCATGTTTTTCGTGAACCATGGATTCGGAACCGGCGGGATCAATGTCATGCAGGAAGTAAAGGACGGCGATCAGGTAGAATTCTTCTTCCTGGAAGACAATACCCCGGGCGACATGTACAACTGGTTCGTGGATCTTGACGGCCAGTACAGCAGGACCATAACGGCCGGCGCAGGAGATTATATAGATCTCATTCTCAAAGGATATCATGTGTATGCCGGCTTTGATTCCATGACAGAAGAAGAGATGATACACGCCGCAGACGTTCAGAACGTCAGGCAGACTCAGCTTTATCTGACGGATATCCAGACCGGCGCGCTCACCCCTATAGACGGAGCCACAAACAACAGGGGTGAAGTTGAACTTCGCTTCGATGAGCCGGGAGAATACTGGGTCACAGCTTACAGCAACAACATAGGCTTCACTCAGGTGCTGACCCTGACCAAGGTCATGGTGGAGGGCAACGAACCTGTGACCGCAGCTGTTGATTTCACTTCACAGAGATCCGGTTCATTCCTTCACGCCCCGAAGTTCGGATATGAGGTCTCATCCGATCTGGCAGAATCATACGGTTACAGCGATGAGGTAAACGGCGTGTCCGCTCTGGACGTGCTGGTTGCAGCTCACAGGCTCGTTTACGGAAATGATTTTAACGCCGGGACAGCACAGAACTATCTGGTGCTTTCCGGAAATACCGTGACGAAACAGTTCGGTTACTCCGGCGTCTGCAGATTCTTCCTGAACCATGCACTTGCCAACGACGGGACCGTGAATCAGAACGGCATATATAATGAGACCGGGATCAGGGCTCAGGAAGTGAAGGATGGAGACCTGGTAGAGTTCTTCTTCCTCGAGGACAACACACCTGGCGACATCTATAACTGGTTCACCAATTCCAGCGGTAAATACAGCAGAAGTTACACCACATTCAAGGGGTTGAATTTAAAGCTGATCCTTAAGGGATATCATGCTTACTATGCACCTTTCTGTGAGAACGAAGCTGCGATGGTCAATTCCCCCTCTGCAGAGGTCGTAAAAGGAGTGCAGATCTACAAGGTCAACATGATTACAGGAGCCCTCACTCCCCTCAGCGGAGCCGTTACAAATAACAAGGGCGAAGTCAAGATCCGCTTCAATACAGCCGGAACCTATTGGGTAGCGGCCTACGGAACCGCAGGACTGGGAAATACTCAGATCCTTACCCTTACCGAGATAAAGGTGGAAATACTCCAGAAGATAGACTGGGGCGACAAGCCCATCATCGGACCGATCGTCTTTGGAAATGGGATAAGACCGGATCTCAGATAAGGGAATCGACTTAAAAAAGTTTGTTGTGCATGGCGTGAGCCGGAAACAGTTCCGGGCGGTTTGCCCGGAACTGTTTCCACGGGAAACCGGTGAAAGTCCGGTACAGTCTCCTCTGCTGTGACGCTGACGAAGAGATCATAACCATTGACTGCATAGTTGAGAAGGGATCTCCGAGGATGAAGCGAAGTCAGAAGACCGGGCAAGCGCTTTACATAGAGTTTTGGGCAGAGAGACAGTTTGGGACCGATCTCAGGATATGTGATCCCGGCGCATTCTGCGATCGACGAACAGATCATCGACCTTTGCCCGCACAAAGGTTTTTTGTTTATGAAGAAAGGAGTGATTCTTCAGATGAAAAGAAGAATAGTTAGCGTTCTGCTGATGCTGACTGTGCTGATCTGCATGATGCCGTCTGCGGCATTTGCCAGTCAGATCGACACTGGAAGCGATTTCGAAGGCACAATCTACGTTTCCTACTCCCACGACGGCGTTTTCAGCCAGGGGAATTCGGAAAACGGATATATGGCTTACGTGCCGGTAGATATCGCGGAAGTGGCCGCAGATCCGTCCCTTGCAGGGGATTATCCCTACGATGCAGATGGCGACGGTGTAGACGATGTCACTTTGATGATGGTATTCAAATATGTTCTGAATGAGTACGGACAGGGTGACGGGGATCTGGAATTAAGCGGATCTGCCGGTTCCACTTACTATAACCATGGCCTCTGGCACCTCGATGACGGAAGTCCGTGGGATGAGAATCTCAACTACTATTACAATGGAATGTACCCTCTCGAAGCTGAAGGATGGGGCGCGACCAGCGACAGAATAACCGTCCATGACGGAGATTTCGTTGACGTTATGCACTATAGCAGCTGGTCTTTCTGGGGAGATCCCCAGGCGGGATTCCAGTATTTTGCGGGAGACGACTACATCGCAGACTTTAAAGCAGGGAATGTCGAAAGCGCATCTCTGGACGGCCCTCCGGGATATGTGGCCCACAGCTTCGAGGGAACCGAAGGTGAGCCCATCGAAGCGGCGCTTGTAAGGGCCTTCGGAGACCTGGGCTCGGGAGCAGGCACCTCATACAATGCTTTTGAGAACACTGTTTACTACGGATCAGATCTCTACATTGAAGAGGGAGAATGGGAAACCGATTCCGACGGACTGTTCGAGATGACCTTCGAGGAACCGGGTGAGTACTGGATCTGGACTACTGGATTAGAGGGCGAGTGGGGCGATATCTGCAACGCTCCGGCAGTTGCCAAAGTCAAGGTGACGGAAAAGACGGAACCTCAGGATAACAGACCGGTCATCATTGCACCCGCAGGCTCCACCATAACCCTCGGAAAGGGACCCGGAGCTACATATTTCGTATATAACTGGGTGAACGCCGCCAAGACCGAGACCCTGGCGGACGGAAGAGTCCAGAATACCTATGAGCCCGTAAAAGATCAGAACCTGTTCTATCGCGTTCAGAATCCCAACGGCGTAACATACTGGAATTACATAGGTGAATTAAAAGAAGGCACAAAGATCGAGGTGACAGGTGACGACATCCGTCTCAACGACTCAACCTTCACAAAAGACACAGTCTACCACAATTTTGAGTACAACAACCTCGACCTGGGAGACATCTATCTGAACATAAACGAGCGCGGATATCTGCCTCTTGAGGCCGGCGCCACCAAGGAACTGGATTCCTTTAGGAACTGGTTTGCGATCAACAGCTTTACCAATGACAAGGTGGCTGTTCCGGACTTCCATTATGAAGTAATGGACATCAACGGGAACCCCAGCGATCTGGTAACCATAGTTCCGGATCCGCACAATTCGGGACTTGCCACACTGACCGCAGGAAATGGCACGGGACTTGCCATCGTCAGAGTGACCTACGATGCCATGATCTATATGCAGGGTTATGCAACGGATAATTTTGGCGGATGGGGAGCAGGAGGCGAAGACTCCACAAGATTCTCCCACATCTGGCCCGAGACTTCAGGAATCTTTGTGGTCACAGTTGGTGAGCCCGACGGAAGCGGCATTGACATGGGCATGACCATCAATACCGAGCCTGTAGGACCCGGAAATCTGGTGCACGTAAAAAAGGTAGCCGGCGATAACATCGATGCCGAGCATGACATCCTGTACTATCTGGGTGAAGACGGTGCTTTTTACACATTCACACCTGAAGAGGGAACCAGTGTTTCCATTGCCCGCAGCATTGTGACGAACGAAGGGCTGACATACAACGGATTCTCCACCGATGGAGTGACTGCCGGCGAGGACGGTACTGTTACCGTAAGCGGCCTTACAGACGGCCGTCACATAGTCAAAGTAGAGAAGGATGGCGCGGCCAATTACCAGATCCTCACTGCCCGTCAGGTGAAGCTTACCCTGAAAGACAGCCAGGGTAATGAGCAGAGTCTGGATCACAAGTGGAAACCGGGAGAAAGCGTAACTGTGATCCTCAGCGAGGTAGACAGCCCTCAGGAGAAATTCTCCGGATATTATAACAACAACTTCGCCATATACTATATGGATGATGCAAACAAGCCCCTTGCAGACCCCGTGGCAAACAATGTGGGAAGGTATGACTTCAGTTTCCAGAAGCATACAGTCATCACCACCATTCCTGCGGATTGGGAGGAGGATACTTTCTCACTGACCCAGGGAGCCATCCTGATGAGGGGAATGTCAGGTGAGCTGACAGGCGGACACCGCAGCTGCAGCTATCTGACAGGAAAGGATATGACCACCGGCGTTGCAGGCCAGGGACTTCTTGGAGATCTGCCTGATATCGAGCTTCAGGTCAAGCAGCCCACAACTGTAACGGTGGACTTCACTTCTCAGCTCAACGGCGGATTCATGCATGCACCTCAGTTCGGATACAAGGTGTCTTCAAATCTTGCAGAGTCCTACGGATTGACAGACGCCGTAGACGGTGTTTCTGCCCTGGACGTTCTGGTAGCAGCTCATGAGCTTGTTTACGGTGAAGATTTCACTGCGGAGACAGCCGGTGAGTATCTCCAGGTAAAAGCAAACAACGTATCGATGCAGTTCGGCGTGGACGGAGATGACTATTTCGGCGGTTTCTTCCTGAACCATGCGTTCCCCAACGACGGAACAGAGAGCCCCACCGGAGGCTATAACGGTACCACCGTAGGAACGCAGGAAGTCAAGGAAGGCGACCTGGTAGAATTCTTCTTCTATGAAGACGAGTACTACGGCGACACATATAACTGGTTCACGGATGCTGACGGAGAATACAGCAGAACGTACACCGTATGTCCCGGCCAGGATCTCGATCTGGTACTTGACGGGTTCTTTGCGATGCAGGGTTACCTCTGCAAAGACGAGACAGAACTGGTGAACTTCTCGGGAGCCTTCGATGTGGATTCCGCTCAGATCTACGAGGTGGATATTGAGACCGGAGCACTTGAAGAGATCGAGGACGCCATAACTGATGAGGGTGACGTTATTCTTACCTTCGAAGAACCCGGAACTCACTACATAACTGCTTACGGAACTGAAGACTGCACATTCACACAGATCATGTCTCTGACAAAGGTAGTGGTCAGTGAAGATCATGATCTTACCAAGGTCGAAGCAAAACCCGCGACCTGTGTTGCTGCAGGCAATACTGAGTACTGGACATGCAGCATTTGCGCCAAGTGCTTCAGCGATGAGAACGGTGAACACGAGATCACCCTTTCAGACACTGTCATACCCATCGACCCCAACGCTCACCAGTGGAACGACGGAGTAGAGACGACTCCTGCCAGTTTTGAGGCTGATGGTGTCATGACCTACACCTGTGAACTCTGCGGGCAGACGAGGGAGGAGCCTATCACAAAATACGGCTTCACCGTTCTGGTCAACGGTCAGGAGATCACCGACATCGAGATCGTGGACCGCGGTTACGATGCATCCTATGCGGATTGGAACACCGGCGACATGGTAGAAGAGTATCTGCCCCTGGCCATAGTCAGAGTTCCTGAGGGAACCACCACTGCCAGGGTCACTCTCAACAATCATGTGGATGAATATCACACCTACTACTATACCGTGCCAACCGAGCAGCAGGGATCTTCCCAGTATCTCGATTTCGGTTTCGGAGACATGGAAGACGTAGGCGGAATGCAGGCTCCCGTAGCACACGCAGGAGTTGCATACGATGCCGTAGTATCCGACGAGCAGGTCATCAGGGTCCAGACCAAGTATGACTCCGACTGGTACTCCAGGAACCTTTACGCCATCCTGTTCGAGTATGCAGAATCCAACGAGATCATCAGACTTGCCGGACAGGACAGATATGACACAGCCATCGCTGCTGCAGACCATCTGAAGGAAGTCAAGGGTGTTCCCAAGTTTGACGACATCATTCTGGCCAGCGGAGCAGACTTCCCCGATGCTCTCTCTGCAAGATCTGGCATACAAGAAGGACGCACCTGTGCTTCTTGTGGGCAAAGACCAGAAGAGCATCGATAAGGTCACCGGATATATCAACAGCAATCTGAATACCGATGGGACCGTCTACATCATAGGCGGGACAGGCGCGGTTCTTGAAAAGGTGGATGAAGCCATCGACGGAAACGTGGAAAGACTTGCCGGAGACAACAGATTCCTGACCAACATCGAAGTCCTCAAGGAAGCAGGTCTGGACGGTGATGAACTGATCGTAGCTTCCGGACTGAACTATGCGGACGCGCTCAGCGCATCAGCAGCCGGAAGACCCATTTTCCTGGTAGGAAAT
>CAJOKT010000015.1 GCA_905235115.1 uncultured Peptostreptococcaceae bacterium | reverse complement strand
GGAATCGGTAAAGGACACCTTCCCATACTCTACGGCGCTCTCGCAGCAGGCGGACACGTAAGAGTAGGCCTTGAAGATAACCTCTATTATGAAAAAGGAGTCCTTGCCACCAATACTACCCTCGTAGAAAGGGCTGTCAGAGTCGGAAAGGAATTCGGAAGGCCCATCGCTACATCAGCTGAGGCCAGGGAGATACTGGGTATCGCACCTTTAGTCCGTTAGGAGGTGTATCATGACCGGTACATATTCAATCAAGCTTCACACGGGAAAGAATGATTATGAGACCAATACGCTTATCCTCCTTCAGAAGGAGGATAAGCTGGAGGGTCTCATTGCAGAAGTTCTTTTCAGACCTGTCGATATGCACAATGGCCAGATCGACGGTGATAATTTTGTTTTCAACGTCCCGGCCTTTATAACTATCTACGGCGACTTCGCCATGAGAGTTGAGGGTACGGTAAAGGACGGCAAGATCTCCGGGAAGTTCATGACCCTGCTGGGGATCATCCCCTTCGACGGTGTCAAAGTATCAGATATGGCTCCCTACCTTCACTGAAGCGATAAAACAGAATCAACAGAATTATAAATAATAATCATTTAAAATACCTTGGAGGTAGATAAAAAATGAGCAAAGAACCAAGACTTCAACCCAAGCCCATGTCAAGGCTCAAATACTCAGCCTTGTGGGCAACACGTGATATTTCATGGAATGCCGCTATCGCATTCTTCGCGTATACAACATTTTTTGCGACAGATGTCATGCATATCAGCGCCACGACAGTAGGGATCATCATGATAGTTTCCAAGATCATTGACAGTGGTACAGATATACTCGTCGGATATCTGATCGACAAAACCAATACCCGCTGGGGTAAGGCCCGCCCCTATGAGATAGCGATCATAGGATACTGGGGAGTCGGAATGCTCCTCTATATGGCGCCTTTGGGTTCGATGCGTTTTCTGATCTTATACTTCTTCATCATGTATAACATCAGGCAGGACATATTCTCTACCATGCTCGCCTGCGATGATCCTGTATACTATGCAACCAGCGTGCCCGACAAATCCTGGACTCCTAAAGTTCTTGCATTTAAAGGTATTGCCGGCTTCATCGTCACTGCAGCTTTCGGCGTCTTCCTTCCCAGCATGATAACCTGGGCAGGAGAAGACAGGCACAGCTGGATGGTGCTGTCTCTTGCTTTCGGTATCCCGTTCATACTTCTGGGACTTGTCCGTGCCATGACCATCCCTGAAATACGTACCCTCGAAAAAGCTGAGAGAGATGATTTCAATTTCTTCGAGGGGCTTAAGATCGTAGCCAAAAACAAGTACATATGGTACTATGCTATAGCTGTTTTCTTTACATACTTCGCTTACAACCTCCAGTCAAATTCGGTAATGTACTATGCCAAGTATGTTCTGGGAGACGGAAACCTCGGCGTAGTCATCACAGTAAGCGCACTTGGAGGATTCTTCGTCATCCTGCTGCAGCCCACTATGATCAAAAAATTCGGTATGAACAAGACCGCTATGATAACTCTGGGGCTGTCTCTTATAGGGTATCTTGGCAGACTCATTAATCCTTATGACCCTACCCTGCAGTTCATTTTCGGCGTTATTGCTCAGTGCGCGATCATGCCTTTCTGGAATCTGATCAACATGTATCTGATGGATATAATGGATTACGGCGAATGGAAGATAGGTATCAGAGGAGAAGGAATCTACGCAGCCATCTTCGGAATGTCCAATAAATTCGGTATGGCTCTCGGCATGGGCGGAGCTGCCCTCATCCCCGGCATGTTCGGATATGACTCATTGCTTGCCCAGCAGCCTCAGTCTGCCGTAAACGCGATAATCGCAATGTTCACATGGCTTCCATTCATACTCGTTGTAATTGCTCTCATAGGTCTTAAATTCTATGATCTTGACGGTAAGATCGACCAGATCAGAGTCGAACTCGGAGAAAATAAGAAAGCTAAGGAATCTCTGAAATAATACGTTAAGCGAAAATCACAATTAAAGCTTAAAACGGGGTCACGATAACGTGATCCCGTTTTAATATGTTATATTTTCATAAGTTCAATTGTTTTGCGTTCTCAGTTTATTCGTGAGCTGATGGCCGGCAGGCTAAAGCATCCTCACTTTGGCGGGCTTTCTGGGCACTATCCTCTGATATTTCACAGCCGGATAGCCGAATATCAGGCAGGTCACCACCTTTTCCTTCTTCTTAAGCCCTATTAGTTTCCTCAGCTTCCCGCTTACCTTAGCACAGGTGGCGAAGAATCCGCTGTACAGCACTCCAAGTCCCAGGCTTTCGGCCATTATCTCCATATATGATGCCGCTATGGAAGCGTTCACGCTGTTTTCGCTTACTACAGCTATCACCAGAGGGGCTCCTTTAAAGAAAAAGTCATCCGTGATATTGACCCTCTTCATGAAACTGCTGTAAGGCGATCCGGGGAGTCCTGTTTTCTGTACCTCCCTGAATATGCCTACACATATCTCTTCTGCTTCCTTCTGTTTGCTTCCGAGGATAGTGAAGGATACGTTCTGTGCATTTCCGCCGGTTGGTGCGTAGCGGCCTGCCTCCAGGATTTTTTGGATCTTTTCTTCTTCAACCGGCCTGTCCTCAAAATGACGGACAGATCTCCTGCTTTTCATTGCGCTGAGGAGCGTCTCAGTGTCTATCTCAGACATGGAGACCACCTTATCTTCAGGGCAGTTGATCCCGGTCATGGTGATGGCGTTCCTGGGGCAAATTGCATAGCAATGACCGCATCTTATGCAGCCGACGTCTCTGGTATGAGCCTTGTTGTTTTCAATATAGAGGTATGCGTTCGGACAGTCGTTCACGCATAAGGAACATCCGATGCAAAGTTCCTCATTTATAGCTATAGTTCCCATAGATTTTCCTCTTCGGCACCTTATTTATCTAAATATGCTATCTTACACGAATCATTGTTAGTGTGCAGATATATACGGTCTTCCGTCTCGCACACGCCTGTGATCTCAGGATAAGCAGCGTTTGTATCCATAAGAAATTCTGTCACGTTACCACTGTCATCGAAGGAGAAGCAAGTGCTGCATTCCGGAGAGCCCGACTCCATTATAGCAGGATAAAGCCTCATCAGGAAGCGCCTCAGGACAGGTTTGCTGAGAATGCTGTCTCCCTGCACATTTCTCGGAGCTGTGAGCCCGCACCAGTATCTGCCATCTGTTCCCTGAGAGAGATTATCCGGTACACCGGGAAGATTTGAGATCAATAAGATGAAGTCATCGCTGTTTTTGACCGCATGATCGGCTTTTGTGCTGATCTTCCAGATGGAATACTCATTGGTCTCAGCCACATACAGATATTCCTCATCATGGCTTAGGGTTATGCCGTTACTGAAACTCAGTCCTTCCGCCAGCACCCTGCCCTCACAGGAACCCGTATCATAGGATAGCACTCTTCCTGTCCCGCTGTGATACCAGTATTCCATGCTATATGCCGGATCTGCCCCTCCGTATTTGGTGGGGCTGAATGCTGTAGCTTCGCTGATGTAGATCGTTCCGTCAGAAGCTATAGTCAGCGCATCCGGATAGATCAGATCTTCACCTCCGATCTCAGTCACCACCGGTGTTACCACAGCGGGAAGTGAACTCAGATCTGCTCTATATACCCCGGGTACGCCGTTACGAAGTACATCGCAAAATATTATGTCGCCGTTTTTATCAATATCGAAGCCCAGCGTTTCGCCGTTTCCGTCTACTACAAGCTGCGGTTCACCTCCGGATACCGGAACGCGGATTATCTGTCCGTGAGTCGATGCATACAGATATCCGTCGGAATACTCCAGATGTTCCGGCCTGATATACGGAGATATGTCGATATATGACAGGTCCGAAAGAAGATCATTAACTGCAAAGTCCCCGGTGTATCCATCAGAAGAAGGTGCCTCGTACTTCATCACCTTAGCTTCCAGGGGCCCGAAAAGCCCGAAGCAAACGACGCATAAAATTAATACTATTATAAAAGTCAATGCTATCTTAAGAGGTCTTTTGCGCATGCCCTTTTTCTCCTTCGCGAGCCCGGGTCGTTCTGTTTATTTGTTTTTCGGTCTGGGTTTCTGAGTCTGTGAGAAAAAGATCAGGGCCTGGTCCGTCTGCGCGGGAGCGTCCTTAAGACCGTTCCAGACGCCTCTTGCCATGTCTGTCACCAGTATGACACTTCTGTTTTCTTCGATGCCGGCCAGGATCTCATCCGCAGCTTCCAGTTCGGAAATGGCTCCCTCGGGGATAGCACCTCCTCTGTGGACGACTCCGTTGATATCGCGTTTCCAGATGTTGGATACCACAGGTCCCGGGCAGGCTACCGCAAAACGTATGCTTCTGGGATCATATTCCTTTCTCAGACTCTCTGTCAGTCCATAGACTGCGAACTTGGATGCCGTATAAGGCGATTTGTAGCCGATTCCGATAAAACCTTCCATAGAAGACATGTTCACTATGCAGCCGTGTCCCTGCTTAAGCATCACGTTTACGGCGGCATGGTCGGCATTCAGCACCCCATAGAAGTTGATGCCCATGACATACCCGAAAGTCTCTTTTGTGAAATCTTCGAAGGCTCCGACCGCACCTGTACCTGCGTTGGCAAATACATAATCTATATCTCCGCCTTCAGCCATCTCGTTTACGAAATCATTGACTGACTGCTCATCACATACATCCAGAGCAGCGAATTTAACACGGCCATATTTTTCATTTAATGTGTTGGCTGCTTCGGTTATGCGCTCTTCATTCTTGCTGCAGATCCATACTTCAGCTGCTCCTCTCTGGAGAAGTCTCTCCGCGAGACCGTATCCGATCCCTGAAGATGCTCCTGTGATAAGGCATCTTTTTCCTTCGAACAAAGTGCCCTCTCCTGCTGTTCCGACTTGCTTTTCTCCTAATTTATCTACTCTGTACTCCATTTTTTCTCCTTTTTATTTTACTTAAGCTCTATTCCATACTTTCTGAATTTTCTCATTACCGATGTCCTGTCGATCTTAAGGGCCTTTGCAATATCAGTAAACGTATGATATTTAGCGGCCATCATTTCCAGGACCTGCTTCTCCACATGTTTCATATATGTGTCGAGAGACTGATCCAGAATATCTATTTCAGGTGTTTTCGCGGCCAGTTCCGCGATGATCTTCTCTCCGTTGTCATTGTTATATACGCTCTTCGATGAATCCGTCTGATCGAGTATGCTCGCAGGAATAAACATTACTTCCTCGGTATTGGCATCTGTGGTTACTACGATCCGTTCGATTATATTCTTGAGTTCCCTTACGTTTCCCGGCCAGCTGTAGTTGAGAAGCTGGGCTTCAGCATTACGTGACAGGTGCACGTTTCTGTTATACAGCTGATTGAAATCTTTAAGGAAGTTCTCTGCCAGAGGGATTATGTCCTCCTGTCGTTCGTTCAGAGCCGGGACGTATATCTCAATGATATTGAGACGGTAATACAGGTCTTCCCTGAAAGTCCCGTTTTCACACATTTCCGCAAGAGACCTGTTGGTTGCTGACACCAGCCTGAAATCCACTTTGGTCTCGCGAAGGGAGCCTATCCTTCTGATGGTCTTGGTCTCCAGTGCTCTTAAGAGTTTCCCCTGAAGGGCCAAAGGCAGAGAATTGATCTCGTCAAGGAACAGTATTCCTCCGTCAGCTTCCTCTATGAGGCCCTTCTTGCCTTGCTTGAGTGCGCCTGTGAAAGCACCGTTCTCATAGCCGAATAATTCTGCTTCCAGAAGTTGTTCAGGAAGAGCCGCACAGTTTATCTCAACCATCTTCTTGGCGCTGCGGTTGCTCTTTCTGTGGATCTCATTGGCTATTACCTGTTTGCCGGTACCTGATGGGCCGGTAATGAGGACTGCAGTATCTATATCAGCTATCCTTGACGTCAAACCCATAATGTTTCTCATGGCCTGGCTTACGGCAACGATGCCATCGGCATCTACAACCGGCGCGTCCATTCCTTCAAGGTCGTTGGATGCAAGTACCACTGAATTCTGGAGATCATCATATAATTGATCGCTTTTTTCGATCGTGGCAATCATATACTTTATCTCTCCTGTGTCGTCAAAGACAGGAATTACTCTTATGAACTGCCGGTATTTCTCTCCTTTATAGTAATTGTTTATGTCCTGGAATGCCGAAACGGTGCGTTTCTCCTTGAGCACTATGTCTACTACAGAGTGCTTGAATGTGTTGTCAGACATAAACTGATTGAGAAGCCACGCTCTGGGGATCCCCAGCAAAGAAACGAATGCATTGTTAACATAGAGGATCCTTCTGTCCGGATCTATTATCCAAACAGCAATGGAAATGTTATCATAAAGACTGCATATTTCTTCGAAGCTTATCATTCCATATTCATTTTTGCTGTATTTGCTCCCGGAATTATCATCCATTGGATCGCCTCGTTTAAAACATCAAAGTCTCAGTGTCTGCGTGGGAAGGTTTGGATCTGTATGTTCGATCTCACCTACGTGACTCTCCACATCAATGAACATCGCAAGTCTGCTGTCTTTATCATATACCGGCCATTCGGGAAGTTCAGGAACGTTGGGATCCTGATTCAAAACAAACGCATTCCACATGGCTGATGTCTGGCGGTAAACCACGTCGTAATTCGGGAATGCGGCAACGCCGGGATTCATTATTTGAGCTGAGCCCGTGGCAATGCCTGAACATAACGTATGGCCTGCTCCGTATCCTCCGCAGTCCCAGTCAAAGCGGTAAAGATACATGGCGTTGCCCTTGCCCGCTTCAGCGAAGGCATCGAACATATCTATGCAGGGGAAACCATAGAAGTATCTGGAAATGATATCCACAAGTCTCTTCATATCTCCCTGAATGTGGAATCTTTCAAGTACTGCCAATATATACGGTGTGTTTCTTCCAAAGAATCCCGCGATATCATCAATGCTCTTCATGGGGTAATATGACATAAGGCTTGAGTATTCGTCCCTGTTGTAACCTCCGAGTATGGTCACATAATTCGCTTTGCCGGACCTGATGATCTCAAGAGCATCCGTTCCGTCGAAATTGATCCCATCGAATACCGGTCCGAGGTTTTGAAGCGAAGGCCCCGCGAACAGGACTCCCTGGCATGCCATCAATTGTTCCCAGGGTGCTTCGAGAAGTTTCTCCTTCGCATTCTCTTTTGTGAGGTCATAGGCAACAGCATATTTTTCAGCGATCTCCTGAGCTGTATGGATGTCTCTTATGGCGCTGGTCGCTCCGCTGTCCATCATGACAGCGCTGAACAGGCCTTTTGCCTTGCCGGTACAGAGCAGTGCACTGGCCATTTTGGCTCCTGCTGACTGCCCTGCCACCGTTACTCTTTCAGGGTCTCCTCCAAAAGCTTCTATATTGGCATGTACCCATTCCAAAGCCTTGATTATATCAAGCATCCCGGAATTACCGGATTGGATATATTCTTCTCCCAGATAACGGTCAAGCTGAAGGAATCCCAGTACGCCCAGACGATAGCTTGCCGTAACGAGAACGCAGCCCATGGAAGTAGTTCCTTCAGGATCAGAGTTAAGAGAATGATCACCTGTCTGGAAAGCCCCTCCGTGGATATTGAATAGTACAGGACGCTTCTCTCCATCCGGGCATGGTGTATATACGTTAAGATAGAGGCAATCCTCTGAACATGGTATGTCCGAAGCCCCGCCTACTACTCCCCCGAGGGAAGTAAGCGGTCTGGGCTCGATGTGACCGTAAGTATCGCAGACACGTATCCCGCCCCAGGGCTCCGGATCGACAGGCGGTTTGAACCTGAGTTCACCCACCGGCGGCTTCGCAAAAGGTATCCCCTTAAAGCTGACATACTCATTCTCTTTTATTCCCTGAACTGTTCCATATGAAGTAGATACTATATATTCTCCAGACATTTCTACCCTACGATCAATTTGATCAATGCAAATGTATTTTATTATATCCTGTTGACAAAAAAGTGTATCGGTGTTACATTTGTTATATCAACTTGATTTTACCCATTATACATGGCTCTGTCAAGGTTACGCCCATCGGGATAAACAATAATTACGATAATTGTAACGTCGAAATGAGGTATATTTATGAAGTCAGAACTTGAAAAACGGGATATCCTGCGCCTTTCAAATGAAGAATCAAACAAGATCACCAGGGAATGCCTGCGAATCGCCATGATAAAGCTGATGGGCAGGAAAGAATTCGAGAAGATCTCCATTACGGAGATCGCCAGATACGCCGGAGTCTCCAGGACTGCCTTCTATAGGAATTATGAGACCAAAGAGGCTCTGGTAGAAGATGTTTGTCAGAGTCTGTATTCAGAGCTCAAAGCCTCTGTCACCGGAGAAAGATACCATACAGACCGCAGGGAATGGTACACTGTTTTTTTCAGGACCATTAAAGAAAATCCGGAATACTTTAAGATCTATCTTGAGGCTCATCTTGAGTTCGGAGAACTGGAAATTCTTGAATCCGTTTCCCCTTCATCTTCCGTTCCGGAACACTACTCCTACACTGCCAGGACCGGAGCGTTTATGAGCATATTGACAGACTGGTTTCTCTCCGGTATGAAAGAGAGCCCCGAAGAGATGGGCAAGCTATGCGAACAGCTGGTATATATCCCTTTTCAGAGAAATAAATAATCAAAAAAAGAAAGAAAAATGAAGACTTTACTTATCATTCTGATTGTTTTAGGTGTACTGCTGATATGTATTAAACTGATCTCCGCTGCAGTCTGCCACCGTTCCCTGATGGCAGCTGCAGTTGAACTTTATTTCCGTGTGACCGGCACGAAAAAGGTATTCGAGGATCCTGAAATGGATGCGAAATACATCGGGCAGCGCAGGCATGCGAAGGAATACAGGCTGGATAAGTCGACAGTAAAATCAGATATTTCAGAAACCGCCATTAACGGCAGTCTGATCTATACCCTTGGTAATACTGGAGATCCCGAATACAGGATCATATATCTGCACGGAGGAGCGTATATCAATGATCCTTCGATCTATCACTGGAAATTCTGCGATAAATTGGCCCGTATGATCAATTGCGAGGTTACTTTCCCGATCTATCCCCTCACACCCGCACATACCTGGGAGGAAACCTTCGGTCTTGTCCTTAAGATATATTCCGGTTTGACTAAGAACTCAGGTGTGCCCGTTATCATCATGGGTGACTCCGCAGGCGGCGGTCTGGCTGCTGCTTTCTGCGAGTATCTGGATAAGATCGGAATATCACAGCCGGATAAAATTATTTTGCTGTCGCCATGGCTTGATCTGACGATGTCGAACCCTGAAGCCGCAAAATACGAAAAAGCCGATCCCATGCTATCAGCTTATGGCCTCATAGAAATGGGCAAATGCTGGGCGGGCGGTCTTGATCCGCGGGATTATAGGGTAAGTCCCATCTTCGGTGATATTTCATGCCTCAGAAATGTGTATCTTTTCGTGGGAACAAGAGAGATCTTCTATCCTGATGTGACTGAATTCTATTCTATGCTTCAGAACGAGGGGATCACATCCGGACTCTATGTCGGAAAAGGAATGAACCACGTATATCCCCTGTATCCCATTCCGGAAGCGAATAAGGCGATCGGTCAGATCTGCGAGATCATCACGGAATAGAAACATTATTGCCGAAAAGCAGAACTTATGCTTTGGATACACCACGGATACAAAATACGGATGTCATTTAAGACCTCCGTATTTCAACAGTGTTTTGCGCTTTTCTTTAATGCTCTGGGTCCCGCCGTCTCCGAAGTCGTATGCGTCATAGTACTGATAGTATAACCGCCTGTCTTTCAGCCGACAGCTGAGAGAGTTTTTTGCTAAGCGTTATTCCTGTATTCCAGATAATCCACGAATTTCTTCATGGCTGATGATATGGTGTTCTTATCCCTAAAGGTAAGGCCGATCTTCCTGAAAACAGGCTTCTCCAGGCTCTTGACGCAGATCCTGTAGGGATTTCGCTTGAGGATCAGTCTCGGAAGTATGCTGATTCCAAGGCCGCTCTCCACCATGGACATGATAGCATAATCGTCCAGAGTTGTCAGTTTAACATCGATGTTCAGATCCTTGAGATCCGGAATGTTCTTGATCTCGCTGTCCTCACCCTTCCCAAGCAACATGAACGGATAATCCTCAAGGGCTCTAAAGGGGAAGCGCTCCTCACCTGCCAGGGGGTGATCAAAAGGAATCACCACCACGAATTCATCATCCTCCATGAAGATGGAGTCGCAGTCTCTGACAGGAAGAATATTGAATCCACAGTCTGCCCTTCCTTCCATGACCCACTTCCGGATCTCCGGATAGTCTCCGATGAGCAGCTCATACTCGATGTTTGGATAGTGTTTTTTGAATTCTTTTATTATATTGGGCAGCCACTGTGAAGCCACACTTGAAAATGTGGCGATCCTTATGAGCCCCGAGTCCAGGCCGTTTAGCAGGGATACCTCGTTCTGCAATGACTGAAACTCAGCAGCAAGCCTCTCGGCATAAGGCAGCAGCTTCATACCATCCGACGTGGGCTTCACGGATGTGCCTTTGCGCTCCAGAAGGGTCAATCCCCACTCCTTCTCCAGGTCACTGATCATGCGGCTTATGCTGGACTGAGAGTAGTTCAGTATTTCCGCGGCTCTTGTGAAGCTTCCATGCTCCGCGGTAGTCACAAAGGATAAATACTTCTGAAGGTTATAGTCTGCTTCCATCCGTGGGCCTCCATTCGTTTTTCAAATAATTCTTATTCTGTTTATTTATTTTACAAATTCTACCATCATGTTATATTAAATACAAGGGAGAATATTTATTATTTGTGAAGGTGTCTTTTATGTCTAAAAACGAATTCAACAAAAAAATACTGGAACCCATTGTTTTCACAGCGGTTTTTTTGCTGCTCTTCGGATGTGTGGGCCGCAAGATGGGGCTTGTGAACATGCTGGGCACTCTCATGAACACAGCCTATGATCTCCTGATCAACACGGTGTTTTATATCATGGCCATCGCTGTTCTGGCGGGAGCGTTCGGGTCGGTCTTAAGCGAATTCGGAGTTATCGCTCTGGTCAACAAGCTGGTATCGCCCCTCATGAAGCCACTTTACGGGCTTCCCGGAGCTGCATCGGTAGGCATCATGACCACCTATCTTTCGGATAACCCGGCGATCCTGGCGCTGGCTAATGACAAGGCCTTCATCAAATACTTCAAAAAATATCAGGTTCCTGCCCTGACCAACATCGGGACGGCCTTCGGAATGGGCGCCATCATAACTACTTTTGTCATCGGACTTTCCAAGGGCGGCAATTCTCAGATGGTGACCGCGGCCCTGGTTGGAAACCTCGGAGCAGTCTTCGGAAGCATAATCAGCACCCGCCTGATGCTCAGGTTCACAAAGAAGGAATACGGCACCGAGGAATGGGCTCTTGAAGCAAATACGGAATATACTCAGGAGTTCGACACGGGAAGTCTCAGGAAGAAGAGTATCGGTCTTCGCCTGATCGAATCCACTCTTTCAGGCGGCAAGTCCGGTGTGAAGATCGGCCTTGACATCATCCCGGGAGTACTCATCATCTGTTCACTGGTGCTCATGCTGACGAATGGTCCTTCTGCCGACGGCACCTATACCGGAGATGCCTATGAGGGAATCGCCTTTTTCCCGTACGTCGCCGATAAGTTATCCTTCATTCTGAAGCCTCTCTTCGGTTTCACGGCCAATGAATGCATATCCATACCCATTACTGCTCTTGGCTCAGCCGGTGCTGCCATAGCACTCATCCCCGGGATGCTGGCTAACGGTCAGGCCACCGGAGCTGATGTAGCCGTCTTCACGGCAATGTGCATGTGCTGGAGCGGATACCTGAGCACCCACGTAGCCATGATGGACAGTCTTGGAGCAAGCCATCTCACGGGCAGAGCCATCCTCTGCCACACCATCGGAGGCATCATGGCAGGAGTCTTCGCCCACTGGGTCTTCGTGCTGATCGTGTAATGAAAGTTCTAGGTACACCCCAGGTGCAAAACACTGGTCTTGTTATCAGCCTTGTTCACTATCTCTCCATCATGGGTGACGATGATGACGGTCTTGCCCTGCGAATTCAGATCGTGCAGCACGCTCATGACCACATCGCTGTTCCTCTTATCAAGGGAACCCGTCGGTTCATCCGCCAGGATCAGCGAGCATTTTTTGATCATCAGGCGGGCCAGTGCGATACGCTGCTGCTCGCCTCCCGACAGCTTATACACTTTCTTGTTAAGAACATCCGTAAGCCCTACCTTTTCAAGGGCATCACTTATCTCCACTCCGGATCTTCCGGCCTTCTGTATCATCTCCAGGTTTTCCCTGACGGTCTTGTTTTCCAGCAGGGCAAAATTCTGAAACAGAAATCCCACCACGTCCCTGAAATACTCGCGCTTGCTGCCCTTCCCGGTCACGTCGAAGCCGTCTACCGTAACAGTGCCCCTGTCCGGCGGCTCGATCCCGCCGATCATGTTCAATAAAGTACTCTTGCCCGATCCGCTCTCGCCGGTGATCACAACGAAACTGCCATCGGGGATCTCCAGATCGAAGTTATCGAACAGCACTTTATCATCATATGATTTACGCAAATTCTTTATGCTGATCATAAGCAGCCTCCTTTCAGTGATTTCTGTACGTTGGTCTTCTCTGTTCTAAGGACGTTGGAGAAGATTATAAGATACTCCGCTATCATGACGACAGCGCAAACGATAAAGCATATCTTAAGACTGATCCTGTCAGAGAACGCTGTCATGATCACAGTACCTATCATGAGTACGATATTTTCGATGGTGATCGCTCCGAGCAAAGTCTTATGGCGGTCGAACAAGCTATAGCCCAGTATCTTCTTAAGAGAAATCCGAAGGGCGTTGTTTCTGAATTCCAGCCTGCTGATGGCGAATATTATGGCGATGTCCAGGAGAAGCACCACGATGCACAGCGAACTTAATATGAGTTTCACAAGGAATGAATGGTTGTAGGCATATTGATCGGCTACCTTTGTGATCACTATTTCCGTGTTTCCCAGCTTCCCGATATGTTTCGCCACTGCATCCTTAAGCGCGTCTTCATCGCAATCGTAGATTATCTCTCCGGCCGCATAGATTGCCAGGTCCGGGTTCAGCACCGTCTCGTTGTTCGCCTGGTAGATGACTACAGGATTCTTTGCACTTTTGATGCCATCCATAGAGTTGTTTGTAAGATATGAAAGAATCTTGGTTCCGGAGTAAGACACGTACTGTACCTCCATATCCTTGTTTGCCGGGTCGGACGTATTCACAGCAAACTCCAGCGCCTCATCCGACGTATATTTGTCATACTCGAAATTTTTGCTCTCTGGGATGAATATCATTATATCCGCGCCATTATCGACCTCTTCAGCGAGTTCCTCAAGTCCCTGAAGCATGCTCTTTGCCCTGTGGTTCACGAAGAGATAGTCCCTGTCATCTTCAAAAATCTGCATGCAGACCACCGGCTTTATCGTCTCATTTTCTTCCGCAAAAAACTCTCCCCAGGCCTCTTCCTCACGCTCAAAGTCCCCACTCCTTATGGTGAAATAATGTGAGTCAAAGTAGGGCTCCAGCATGCTTCCGTCTGAAAGAAGGTTGCTCTCGATGCTTGTGAAGTTAGTGCATAAGGTGAATAGCGTCAAGGCGCAGGCTACGAACTTCAGCACATAAAGAAGTCCCATGGAGCCCTTCTGCTGCTCCGCGTTGGCGAAGGCCTGCCGGATATCAAAGGAATATAATGTCAGATACGGAAGGGCCGACAGGACGATGCCGATTCCAAAGATCAACATGACCAGACGATCTTCATACCAGCCGTATACGATATGTGACAGGACCATCCTTGCCAAAATAAATATCAAGATGTCAAAGACTGCGTCTGACAGAGCTGATCTCGCCACTATTCGGCTCACGCTTTCGCCTAAGGACGCTCTTACGACAACTTCTTTTTTGCGCCTGATGGCGGATACTATGTTCATCACTATCATCAGGATGGCGATGAGCCCCCAGACGATGATCATCATGTCTTTCTCAGTGGATTCCCAGAACTGCGGCTCCATCAGATCATATTTAGCGGACAGCTTCTCATAAACAGCCTGGATATCATCGTCTGCGCCTATATATACAATCATTGGGTCAAAGGTGGGCGAATTCTCGGCCACATAGCAAAAATCATCAAGGTCATGAAACTTTACTTCCGTTATGCCTGAGACTAGTGATGTATACACTCTTTCTTCGACATTT
The DNA here is from genome assembly GCA_905235115.1 of uncultured Peptostreptococcaceae bacterium. Lineage (GTDB taxonomy): Bacteria > Bacillota > Clostridia > Peptostreptococcales > Anaerovoracaceae > RUG754. Next base: position 45,172 of record CAJOKT010000015.1, on the reverse strand, counting down.
GCCTTTTCCCTGAACTCCTGCCTTATCACCTCATCATCGCCATAGATGTTCAGGCAGAAACTGTAATTCGAACGCATTTCCATGTGATATGAAAAGACGTGAACGTCATGCCCTGACGACACAGTTTTCACGTCTTTAATGAAGTCCTCCGTTTCAGTATATCCGACGTCACACCTTGATGCGACCCAATACGCTGTCTCGCAATTCCAGAGCTGGTTCTGAAAAATCTCCGTCTGCATTATGATTCCGAACATCACGAAGATAAACAGACAGATGTATTTGATCACTTTCATGACTCTATCCCTCTCTGGACCATACCAGGACATACTGATCCACGTTTTCTTCCAGCTGCTTCCAGAACTCCTGATTCTGCACCAGGTCCTGCATATATCCTTTTTGCATGATAAATGGCAGCTTCTCTATGGCGGATTCGGGAAGATAGTATACCTTGTCAGGTATATCGTAAGTAATATCCTCATTTTCAAGGTCACTTTCAGGAATTTCAAAATCCATGTTCTCGATGGTTATCTCGCCCTTCAGATCGTTTAACTGGCTGATGGGATTGGAAAGCAAAAATATAAACTCCACATTTTCTCCGTTGATCTCAGCATTGAATCCGAACAGGTGAGCATAGTTTTTGCTCGTTCTTATCTCGTTGTTACGTACGATGATACCCGTATCTTCATAGGGAATGTATGTATAGTGCATAGTAGCATATATGTATGCGCCGGCCAGCACGACGAAAACAGCAGCGATCGTTATGATTACCGTCATAAGGTGCCTGTGCGCGAGGCGTTTTTTGATCTTGGTAAGGGCTCCGATATCGTCCACGGAAGGAGCAGCAGCCACTTCTCCCCTGTCCAGTTCTTCGTTGACCCGGATTATCTCATCATAGTATTCACGGCACTCTTCGCATTCATCTAAATGTGCTTTTACCATTTCCGCCGTGTCTTCCTTAAGCGTTCCGTCAGCGTACTGAGGAAGCAGATCCTTTACTACGTCACAGTTTATCTTCATTTTCTAATTCCTCCCTGATCATATTTCTGGCCCTGTGGAAAGTCACCCTTGCCCATGCATCGCCCTTCGCGAATAGCTCGCCGATCTCCTTAAAGGACAGCTCTCCATAAACTCTCAGCATGAACACTTCCTTGTACGGTTCTTTGAGATCGTGAAGTATGCGGTTTATCCTCTTGGAATATTCTTTGCGGATGAACCCGTCTTCTATGCTTTCCTGTTTTTGTCGAAGGTCTGGCTGATTTTCATCGATCTGCTTTCGCCTGGAAGACTTGTCGGCATAGTTGTAATACAGCCTTTTGGCTATCTGAATGAGCCATGTCTCCACGCTTGAGTCGCCCCGGAATTCGTCCAGCTTCTTCATCGCCCTGAAGAAGGTCTCCTGGGTTATATCCTCAGCCACCGCTTCATCCTTTGACAAGGACAGAATATAGCAGTATACAATTGTAAAATATTCCCGGTATATTCTTTCCAGATCCAATTTACTGACCTCGTTTTGATCTTTTATATATTAGACAGACGAAAACTGAAAACGTAACAAAATTATCGATTTTCTTTTCGCTATATATTATATTATTACCATATAATGACCATTAAGGAGCAAAAAATGAAATTTTACATCGTGGATTGTTTTGCAGAAGAAAAATATCAGGGAAACGAACTTCTGGTGCTGAAGGCTGACCGCCCCGTCTCCGACGAGGAGCAGCAAAAAATTGCCCGCGAGATCAATTTCTCTGAGACAACTTTCATTCTCTCGGATAAGAAGGAAGACGGAGGCTATGACGTACGCATCTGGACTCCCAATTCGGGCGAGATGCCCTTTGCAGGCCACCCTACCCTGGGCACAGCCTACGTCATCAGGCACTGCTATGAAGGCAGCAGTAACGACACAGTCAAGCTCAACCTCAAGGTCGGCCAGATCCCGGTGGATGTGACTGAGGACGGCATGACCATGAGCCAGAACCCTCCTGAATTCGGTGAGATAATGACCAGGGAAGAAATCGCTGAGATCTACGGCATCGAAGTCGACGAAATCAGAGATGATTTTCCTATCCAGTGGGCATCCACAGGCCTCGAAGCTGTCATCATCCCTCTTAAGGCCAGAGAGGCTCTGTCCAAGCTGGTAACTGACAAAGAAAAGTTCATGGCTTACGTAGGAAGACATTCCAAGAACTACTGCAACCATCTCTTCTTTGTTGACATGGGAAACAATATTTTTGCAGCAAGATGCCTCATGGAAGATTTCGTTGAGGATCCGGCGACCGGCTCCGCCAACGGCGACCTGGCAGGATACATGATACATCACAATTACTTCGGTTCCGACGATGTCCGGTACACCGTGTATCAGGGCGAAGACATGGGGAGGCTTTCCGTGCTTCACGTGCACGCAGCCTTAAAGGATGAACGCTGGACCATCGAGGTCGGCGGCAACTGCCACATCGTCGCCAGCGGAGAATGGGATTGACCGCCCAAAACATCAGATCCACATCTGATAAATACAGATAAAGCAATGGAGCCCCGTAAAGGGGCTCCATGATTATTATCTGAAAAACTATTTAATACCTCTATTTGTTATAGCGCTTCTTGGCGGTGATCGCTGCCAGGGTCGAGAATGATACGAACATCATTGCGACATAGAGCATGATGCCGCTGTCATCACCGGTCTGGGGAACTCCGGGGTCATCGGGTTCTACCGGCGGATCTGCCGGCGGTTCCTCGGCGGCTTTGATGGTGAACTTGGCACCCACGTATTTAATGGTGTAGTTGTCACCTGCGGAGATGGTACCTATCAGGATGTCGTATTCTCCCGGATCCTCGCCGGGTGTTCTCGCAAGGGCTCCGGTAATGGTATCCCCTTCAACCAGGCCTGTGGCAGTATATGTGAGAGGAGGATCATTCTCACCTACGGTCTTCTCTTTCGGGTCTGCGGTGATCGTCAGTTCTGCGGGAAGTATCTCATAATCCACAGTAGCGGTCGCAAGATTCGCAGTAGCCCTGTAGGTCTCATCTTCGCCTGCCACGATACCTGCGGTATAGGTTCCGGGAGCAGTTGGTGCGGTCTCACTGGGTGCATATTCCGTGTCGCCTCTTCCCATGTACTGAATGGACTCCGCGCTCACCTGAAGGCCTGTAGCCTCGTTGAATGCGTCAACTCCGGAAAGGGTCGCCTCAGCGGATTTGCCGTCGCCGTAATGTGTCTTCTCAGGAGCCACAATGGAGAAGGATACCTTTCCGTCCGGAAGGTCGCAGCCATCTTCTGTGCAGGTAGCCGTAAGGGTGGCTCCGTCAGCGGAATATGTGAAGTCATGTACATGCGTTTGCGCAGGCTCAGGCTCGGTTATGGTGATGTCATCCACCATGCACATATAGACGTCATAACTGTCATAGTGACGGATAGCAACATATCCTTCGCCGCTGTATGCGCTGAGATCGGCAGTGTATTGTTTCCAGTGCTCAGCTGTCAGAGTCCAGCTTTGGACCTCCACGAAATCCGCAGTGTTGGTATTGCTGCCCGTAGAAACAAATACTCCCAGTTTCTCATTGACATAGTAATCATCCATGGGGCAGGTGTAGAAGCTGATGCTTCCTCCCAGTTCCACCTTGGGAGAAACCAGATAATTGTCCGGTCTTAACTCTCCGAAGCCGTTGGAATACGATGCGCTCAAGACAGAGCCGGGTGAGTTATGGTAGTAATCGATGTCATCCCAATTGAGCCCTGAGTAATAAGAGTCGATAGTGGGAAGATCTGTTGTCCATAACCAATTAAAACCGTCGCCATCGGCGTCGATGGTGGTCCAGCCGTCGAGTCCCTCTTCAAAAGTATAGGTCGTGCTGGAGTCTGCAACGGCAGGTGTGGCACCGAACACGCCGAATACCAGCGTGAAGACCATAAGAAGGCTGAACAGTGCTCGCACAACGTTAGAAGTAAGTTTCATGATTCCACCTCTTTGGGTAAATTAACAAAAATACAACAATTGTTTTTATCTATTTTACACCAATCTTGCCGTGTGGGCAACCCTTAAATCTCCGCAAATGCAGAAAAAAGCGGACCTGTACGCGGTCCGCTCCCGAATGTTGATTCAGTTTTCTTTTCCCTGCCTTTATCCGGTCTCCTATGTAGAACCCAAGCGTCACCACCAGCATGTAAGGCACCAGTATGAGCAGACAGGGCAAAACATACAGGAACGGGTATGGCAGGAAGCTGTGGAACAGCTCCAGCACGAAGTTTCCTTCCGTCTCCACCGTATAGAAATAGTTGGCGTTGGGATAGAGTCCGGTCCACCTCATGACCATGTTTATCATGAATGCCACGAATGCGATGATTAGAATGGTCAGAACTATTTTGGGCAGATCCCTGATCTTCGGTTTGTACAGGCCAAAGGTGGCCACCGCCAGTCCCTCGATCACGATGAGGAAATGTGTCCCGTAGTAGCCCAGCATTCTGGGAAGAAGTATGGAGAATCCGTCGAATTCCGGGTCCTGGGACAGAGCGATCTTGTAGACAATAAATCCTATGAGAGTCAGGACGCTTGCAATGACCAGGACTTTCTTCCTCGTCTCGATGCTCTTATTATTAAGGACTATGCTGGCAATTATCAAAATCAAAATCAGGACCGCAAGGATGCAGCAAAACACTGCATTGAACGGCCTGATCATAAGGAAACTGTCATTGTTTATAATACTCTCCCTCAATAACTATCTTATCCCACTATTATCATAATAGCATATGAAGCGCAAAAACAAACCTTTCCTGCGTATTGTGGTTTCTCATTTTTTATGCTATTTTGTCGGTATAAGCTAACAGGGAGTGTTTCGGCATGAAGATCCGCAAGTCCACAGCAAAAGATCTCCGCAGGATCATGGAGATCTACGGCATCGCCCGTGAGTTCATGGCCTCACACGGCAATCCAAACCAGTGGGGTCCTACCAACTGGCCGCCGGAAGATCTGATCTTAAATGACATAAAAGACGGTAACAGCTACGTGTGTTCAGATGACGAAGGACACGTCATCGGCACCTTCTTTTTCACACACGGCAATGACGTTGAACCCACCTACCGCGAGATCAACGAGGGCAGATGGCTGGATGACAGCCCCTACGGCGTGGTGCACCGGCTGGCTTCGGACGGCTCTGCAAGAGGCGTGGGCAGGTTCTGCCTGAACTGGGCATATGCTCAGTGCGGCCACCTAAGGGTGGATACCCACGGTGACAACACCGTCATGCAGGAGCTGGTAAGGAGTCTGGGCTTCATCCACTGCGGCACGATCTACGTTGAAGAGGATGCTTACCCTCGCCTTGCATATGAAAAAATACCGTTTCATTCTCCGCAGGTCTCGATTATCCAGCAGGCCCATTCATCATAGGCTGTCTGCCGGTCCGTTCCGAAAGCGTCGCTGAACTTCTTTTCTTCGAAGCAGAGACCGCAACAGCAAAAAAAGCGGAAGGCCTGAGTCTTCCGCGCCTTAAATTCTTTTGTTCACTCGATGTATGCCAGAGGACAGATGGAGATACATTTGCCGCATGTCCCTGCGGTATCCACAGAGAGATATTTAAGCATATCCTCATGGTACTGTACCTGAAGGCCGTCGCAGGCGAACTTGCCGCCCTCGAACCATCTGGTAAGCGCGTCCACGGGACAGGCTTCCAGACAACGGGTGCAGTCTCCGCCATCCAGACCCAGGCACTTCGGACCTTCGTATGGGCCGGTGGGTTCAAGCTCAGCTGTGGTCAGCAGTGAGCAGTATCTTACGGCTGAACCCTTCTCGGTGATCAGTATCCTGTTTCTGCCGAAGTCCCCCAGTCCAGCCGCCTTGGCTGCTGTCCTGTGAGACCAGGAGACCTTCAGGTCTGCCGGATCATAGTTGTTGGTGGCCTTTACTGTGGCTGCCTCGTAGCCGCTTGCTCTTATCAGGTCTGCGATGGCTTCAGATATGATGTCAAAGTTCTTGTTGATCAGTACATATGCCTCGCTCCAGATCAGACCGGAGAACTGGGCTTCGTTGGGATCGTAGGCCACCTTCTCAGTAAAGGGTACCGAAAAGGCTATGACTGTCTTTGCACCCGGCAGCTGCTCCTCCGGCGTATCGTGCCAGGGGCCGACTATCTCCTTGATGTTCAGGAGAGTCGGATCCTTCGCCGATGCGAATCCCACCAGCGGCTCTCTGTACAGGTCCGGTCTGCCGATGTCGCGGACCATGTCCCTGATCATGTCTGTGATCTTCTGTCTGAGATCTTTTTCGTTCATTTCAGGACCTTTTTCAGGCCTTGAGGCCTGCCTCTCTCAAAACATCCTCTGCTCTTGATCCGTTGGCGTCTGACACCAGGACCACGGGTCCCGTGCAGCCCATGCCTGTCTCGGCATAGATGCCCTTTGACCAGAGGAGTTCTTTTGCGCTGTCGAGGTCCATGACCTCCACTCCCAGGATGCCGTATGGCACCGGTTCCTTCCGAGGAGCCTCAGCCTTGGGTGCGCTCTTATCCTTTCCGGACGCAGATTTTATCTCTTCAAGTATTATGTCAAGACCTGCATCTTTTGCGGCAGCGTATTCTGCCCTGGCGATCTCCGTAACATTGTTCCTGAGAAGTTCCGCGCAGTACTTCACTGCGTTTGCGATCACAGGAGCGCCGGATGCTCTGGACACGATCATGATGACCTTGTCATATCCGTCGCCGATGCCGGGGCCGTAACCGTATCCCAGAGATTCATAGCTTCCGCCGGTGGTGTAGCTTGAGAAGATCTTCATCATGAGGTTGCCTGTGAGTGCATCCATGACCATGACGTCAGCTGTACCTTCCAGAAGGTCGTTGCCTCTCATTACCACACCGCCGTCCTCTCTGGAGCTTTCGGTGAAGTTGATTGGATATCCGCCGTCTCTGAGCTTGTAGAGGGCCATCTCTGTCTGTCTGGCTCCGTCGATGTTGGCGATGCCTACGGTAGGGTTCGCTATACCGCAGGCTTTGGCTGCGATTATCCCCTGGATAGTGTTCTTGACCATGCCGCAGACTCTGTCGGTGTCGGAGGTGCCCGTGGTGTTGGCTATGAACATCTCTCTTCCGAGGCCCGGGGTCACTACCCTTCCGACCGTGGATACGCCGATGGGGAAGGGATAGTGCATGGTGACGGCACCCTGGATCTCTCCGGATTCCAGCATGGCTTCCATCTTACGGTGAGCATCCTCACCGTCGATCACCACGGTTCGGCATCCGTCCTTCTCAGCCAGGCGTGCGCCTTCCAGTATGTTTGCCATTCCGTGCTCAGTCCCGGAGACCACGATGCAGACGAGGGGCTGCTTCCCGAAGCTTCCCGTCTCCAGGGCGTCTGCGATCTCGAGGAACTGATCTGCAATGAGTTTTTTGATATTATCGGACATGCCTTCCTCCTTATTTAAGTAAGGACTCCGCAAAGTCTCTCATGGACTGAGCGATGAGGGCCTTGATCTGATCTTCGCTTACGGCGGGAGCTGCGGCTCCGACAGCCTCTTCGGTCTTACCGGGGTTAGCTTCCACTACGAAGGACACTCCGTCAAACAGGTTGGTCATTCTGCCCAGGAAAAGTGACCCCTTGCCGATGACCATCCCGCGGTTCATCTTTCCTTCCAGGATCAGGTCTCTCATGGGTCCCAGGAAGGGTACCCCTGAGGGGATGTGGCCCTGAGTGGGGGCCCAGCCTACCAGGCCGTGTTCCCTTATGAATACGGGAAGCTGAGTTCTTTCGATGTCTCCGCGTTTAACTGCGAGAGCTGCGATCATCTTGTAGTTGGCCTCGGGAACGTCTCCTGCTCCCGCAGGTTTGGTGATGTCCGGATTCTGAAGTTCAGGAGCGAACTTATCGATGTCGGTGACCCTGAGACCGACTCTGTCCAGAGGATCGGTCACCAGGGATCCGATGACGTTCTGGGGTGCGGAGCCTGTGCCCACACAGTGTCTTCCGACTATGTCGTTTCTTATTATGGGATTCACTCCGTCATTTTCCGTGATCAGAGCGGTGAAGCCTGCTATGCAGTCCTCAAGAATTGGCAGACCCTTCTTAACATGGTCCTTGCCGTTCATGCCAAGCTTTGCGGTGCATCCTCCGGCAGTCACAAGAACGTTCTTGTAGGTCCCTGCCTTTACCAGGGATGCTGCATCCAGAATGGCGTGAGCCGGTCCCGCGCAGAAGCCTCTCACATCAGAGCCTGTGGCGTTCACAAGCCCTGCCACCTCGGCGGCAGCCTTGGCGAAGTTCCCTCCGCCCCTCTGGTTCATGTCTCCGCAGGCCTCCTCACAGCAGTCGATGACGTACTCGATGCTCCCGGGGTCTGTTCCTGTCTTCCTGAGAAGGTTCAAGATTGCCTGTACGGAGGATGTCTTGGACACGATGTTTTCCAGCATGGTATGGGCGCTGAGATTCACGTCCACATCGTGGGCGCGCTTCACGCATCCCACCAGTCTGAAGTTGTCGTACAGCCCCTCGGCATGCTCCTCACTTACCAGCCTGCTCAGATCCTCCTCGCTCCATTCGTTCTTGTCCAGGATGCTGAGCTGCTCTTCCTTTAGCATTCCCCAGGCTTGAAGCTTGGCCTTGACGGAAGCGGCGAACTCCTTCTCCAGGAGAACCAAGTCGAAGACATCGCAGATCTGCATGAGTCCGTAGAACTCATCCTGGGGCATGATCTCGCCGTACCTGCCGTCTCTTAAGGGTGCTTCCGCCTTCTTGTCATAGTATGGGAATTCCACTGCCCTCAGCTCATCGTTGGTGATGTTTCCGATATAGACCTGATTGGGGATGTAGTTCAGGCAGTCCTCATAGCTTCTGAGATGTCCCGGAAGTTCCTTCAGGTAGTCGGACTCCGGGTTGACCACCATTTCTGTGGTCTGGGTGGTACCGTTGTGTATCACCATGTCCGGAGTATGTGCCAGCACGTAGCTGGAGGCTTTTAATACAGAATAATCTGCCATGACCATCCCTCTCTTAAATCATCTCGTAGTATTTCCTGATCATTTCCTCTACGGCTTCCTTGGTGGCGTCGTCCTTCACGAGCTCCTCCACCTTCTCGCCGTCCTTATAGATGGCTATGACGGGAAGGCCCATGATCTTCTGGCCGATGGCAACACGTCTTGCCTTGGAAGTGTTCAGGGCGGTGAATTTGATCTTGTCGCCGTAAACTTCACTGTATCCGTGAACGTAGGGCATGAGAGCGGCGCAGGGTACGCAGCCGTCTCCGTAGAAATCTACCAGTGTGTATCCTTCAGACTGTAATACTTCGGGTTCAAAAGTTGTCTTATCAAGTTCTAACATTTCTATTCCTCCTGTGGATCCTTATCTAAGTGCAAAATACTGCATTTTCAAACTACATTTCTTCTATGTACTTTCCGGCCTGAACAGCGGCGATGGCGCCGTCAGCGCAGGCGGTAACTACCTGTCTCAGTGACTTCTGTCTGATGTCTCCCGCGGCGAAGACTCCGGGAACGTCGGTGTGCATGTCCTGATCCGTCAGGATGTATCCCTTCTCGTCCATTCCCACGTGTCCTCTGAAGACCTCTGTGGTGGGCTTGAATCCGATGAACACGAAGACCCCGAAGGTGCCGTCATCCTCGTCGGCGAAGATCTCCGTAAGCTCTCCGGTCTTCACGTTCTTCACCACCATGGATTCCACCAGGCCGTCGCCCCTGATCTCCTGGACCACTGTATCCCACATGAAGTCCAGTTTGGGGTTGGCGAAGGCCTTCTCCTGAATGGACTTGGCGGCTCTGAGTTCGTTGCGCCTGTGGATGATGGTGACCTTCCTGGCGAACTTCGTCAGGTACATGGCCTCCTCCACCGCTGCGTCTCCGCCTCCCACGACGTAGACCTCGAAGTCTTCAAAGAAGGCTGCGTCGCATGTGGCGCAGTAGGATACGCCTTTGCCGGACAGTTCTATCTCCCCGGGGCAGCCGATCTGCACGGGATTGGCTCCTGCCGCGATGATCACCGCCTTCGCGCTGTAATCCTCGTGGAGGCAGTGAAGGATCTTTTCCTTGCCGCTCAGATCCATGTCGGTAACGGTATCGAAAACGTGATCCACTCCGAACTTCTCGGTCTGCTTAACCATTCTGTCTATGAGTGACGGGCCTGTCTCATCCTCGAGGCAGCCCGGATAATTCTCGATCTCACTTGTAATCACTATCTGACCGCCGTTTTTCTGCTTTTCAATGATAAGGGTGCTGATCCTGGCTCTTCCGGCATAAAGACCTGCCGCAAGACCTGCGGGGCCTCCACCGATTATGATCAGATCGTAATTCTTCATTTCTTTCTCCTGTCTTACTGAAATTATGGGAAGATGCCGCCGGCACCCTCCCATATTATAGGCTTCAGAGCTGGTCTCTTATGGCGTTCATCTCATTACAGATGTCATCAACGTCAAGAACCATTTCCATCATACTTATCTGCTCGTCATATACGTCAGGGTCGATCTCTTCCTTGACCTCAGGTTCGCAAACATGAAATACTGAGAGTCCCAACGAGACTCCTGCCAATGGGCCTGCCCACGTGGGGTCACCGAGTGTTACTGTTTCTGCTGCAAGACCTGCAGCCTCTCCCTCAGCTGCACCGAGCAGAACTACCACGTTCTCAGCTCCGTACTGCTCAGAGAATTCCAGTACACGTCTCTGGTTTTCCAGGTCCATGGCTCCAGCGGCCGTTCAGACAAAGCACTCCGTTGAGGAGAACACTACCTCAGCACCTGCTGAAACAGCGCATTCTGCTATGGCCTGACCGGGAATACCATCTCTGTCTCCGATTATGATGGCCTTCTTGTCCTTTAATATTGCCATTAAACGTCTCCTTTCTTCGAAAATTCTGATGCAGGCACCCGCGGGCCCTGCAATTTACACCCACGTCTATTATTATAGCAAATAATGTGCCATCAAAATTATAGTTTTTTGCAGAGATTTATAGCCTTACATCGGGTATTTTCTATAGGTTTTAGTGCCATTTTAGATAAAAAAAACATTTCCTGCCTAAATCGATCAAAAAAGCGACAAAAACTTGTCGCTTTCTCTCGCTAATTTTTTGTCCCGAAGATCCTATTTACGTCCGAGTATCTTGTTCACGTCGTCCATGTATTGTGAGTAGTCCTCGCCGTTTCTTCTGGCTTCCAGCGCAGCTTTGATGGATTCAAAGGTATCCTTATTGATGGGGAAGACCTTAAGGGCCAGTGTGCCCATCAACAGTGCGATGCTTGGTATCAGGATGAAGGCGACATCCAGTATGGGCGCAACGTTTGCTCCCTGGACCTCCAGGGTCGCATCGAAGCCGGAAGCGTCCAGTATCAGTCCGAATATCTGCACCATGATGGCAGAGATCAGTGTGCCCAGCACGGAGATCATGGACATCAGGTCACCCTCTCTCCTCTTGCCGTTCACCCACTCGTCCACCTCGATGATATCGTAGAAGATGGCAGAGCTGATCTGCCAGAAGCCGGTCTGAGTAAAGGCGAAGAAGGCCATGTACAGTATGGTCCCCCAGATGGTCCCGGCTCCCAGGAAGAAAACGATGAGGCCGATGACCCCGGTGGCGCTCAGGCTTATCATCTGCTGGTTCACCTTGCCCAGTTTCAGGGCCATGCGGTTGATGATGGGGGTCACTACCATGAACACGCTGATGGTGACTATGTACATGTAAGACATGTATTTATTGTCCAGGTGGGCGCTGTATTGCAGGTAGTAAATGGTGGCCACGTTGAAGAGTGCCAGTGCGCAGGTGAATGCGGTCTTGTACATTACCCCCAGCTTTCCTGTCCTGAGTTTCACCAGTTCCAGATAGTTCCTGAAGATCGCTCCTATGTGGTTCCCGCCCTTCACTGCGTCCTCTTTGCTGAGGACCAGGCCCTTGCCGCGGTTCAGTATGGCGGATAAAGACCAGCCCAGACATGTGACGACTCCTACGATTATTCCCGTCGTCCACCAGCCGCCCTTGACATCCTCTCCGTACAGGGCAAGTATCCCCAGGGGAAGCAGGTATCCCACACCGTTTCCCGCGATGGATATGGCCCTGGTTATGGTCCTGAGTTTGGTACGGTCATCGTAGCCCGAGGCCAGCTCCGCGCCGAAGGCCTGATTCGGGATCTCGAAGGTGGAGAACGCTACCCTGAAAAGCATGGCGAACACCAGGTAGTAGATCACCCTCATGGGGCCTTCGAAACTGACGGTCCTGAAGAGCAGGATCATTATGGGCAGTATGGCGATGCCCGCAGTCAGCATGAAGGGTCTCCTTCTTCCCATCTTCGACGTGCAGTTGTCTGAGGCGTTCCCGATCAGCATGCCCGCCAGCACCTCAAAGAGGAGGGCGATGGATGAGATCGCAGCCGCTACCGTGGGGTTCAGGTTCACGCTGTTGGTCAGAAACAGAACGAAGTATGTGGACATGAAGATGTATGATGCTCCCTGTCCGATGAAGCCGATGCCGTAGGTGTAAGCGTCTTTTAGATTATTTCGGTCATTTTTCGCCATTGTTTTTATCTGTTTTCTGCTTTAATATTGTTATATTGGAGTTGGAGGCAATTTAAATGCAAAAGCACATTAAGCTATGGTCCAATATCATGCTACTCGGCACTGCCGTCATCTGGGGCTCCCAGGTGGTCTTCCAGAAGATCGCCGCTCAGAGGATAGGCGCAGCGTCCTTTTTGGGCGCCCGCTATACCCTGGGTGTGATCACCATGCTGGTGATCGCATACTTCATGGCTCAGCATGAGAAGCGCAGAGCCGCAGCCGCGGGAGAAACTCTTCCTGCGAGAGACAGCCGTTACTACAAGCGTCTCTTTATTATAGCTCCTATCTGCGTCCTCTCCAACCTTTCCGGAAATCTTTTGTTCCAGATAGGTCTGGAATACGTGCCCGCCTCAAAGGCCGCCTTCCTTAACGCGATCTACATTGTATTCACTCCGATCCTTTCATGGATCGTCTACAGGAACCGCACCAGCATTTTCACCTGGCTGGGTACGCTCCTGGCGGTAGTGGGCCTCTACTATCTATGCATGACCGAGGCTCTCACCGTGGACTGGGCCGACCTGATAATCCTGGCTTCCACCATATTCTACGCCCTGCACATCGTGCTCATCGCAAAATATGTGAAGGAGTTCGTGGGCGTCCACTTCTCCATAGTGGAATTCACCACTGCGGCCGTGATATGTCTTGCCATCGGTATAATCGTCGAGGGTCTCACGATGGAACAGATCATGTCCGTGATCCCCTCGATTCTCTTCTGCGGCATAGGCGGCATAGGCATCTGCTATGCCCTCCAGGTCACCGCCCAGAAGTACACCGACCCCACCATCGCTGCTCTCCTCATGAGCCTCGAGGCTGTGTTTGCGGCCTTCGCCGGATACATCTTCCTTAACGAAAGGTTCACCGGAAGGGAGATCCTGGGTATCGTGCTGATATCCGCAGCCGTGATACTGGCGCAGTTTCCGCCCGTGACCGTCATCCGTGAGAAGCTGGACGGGAAGCACTGAAGATCAGAGTTTGCTTACGAATGCATCAGGCTCTTCATAGGGCCTGTTTTGTTTTATTCCGGTCTCCACCATGGTGAGGGCGCCCTTGTAGGTGGTCAGTCCCCTCCTCAGGTGCTTATCGTCCTTGAGGGCCTGTACCACTCCCTTGTCCGCCACTTCCAGCGCAAAGGGAAGGCTGTCGTTGGAGAATCTCACCGACGAGGTCCTTGAAAATGCGGAGGGTATGTTGTCCACGCAGTAGTGGAGTATGCCCTCTTCATAGAATATGGGCTCGTCGTGGGATGTGGACCTGCAGGTCTCCACCGCTCCTGCGTCGTCGCAGGCCACGTCTATGATCATGGCGCCCTTCTTCATGAGCTTCAGATCCTCTCTGTAGATCAGGTGGTCCGTTCTTGTTTTGTCCCAAAGTATGCAGTTGATCAAAACATCTGAATCCTTCAGGCACTTCAGGATGTTGGCCCTGTTGGAGTACATGAAAGAGACGTTGGGAGGAAATACCGTCTTGGCAGCTTCCATTGCCTTGAAGTTGACGTCCAGGACTCTCACCTTGTTGCCGAAGGCCGAGGCAAGCTCCGCTGCTCCCTTTCCGGTATATCCGCATCCGATTATGGATATTATGGGCTGGTCGTCTCCCGCAACGTTGGCGAGAAGCAGTCCGGGACCGCCGTGGACCGACTGTGCGTAGTAAAGCGCGGCCAGGAAGCCGCCCTTGCCTGCCAGCTCTCCCATGTTGGCCACCAGAGGCCACCTCTTCATGGGATCGTCGGAGGACACGTCCTCCAGAGCGATGGACACGCAGCCCGATTCGAGAAGCTTATCGGTCTGCTCCCTGTGAGAATTGGAGTGGATGTAGGTCATGAGGACCAGGTCATCTCTCAGGTACTGATACTCCTGGGGAAGTATCTCTTTGACCTTGTACATCAGTTCGGCAGTGTTCCAGACTTCCGCCGCGGTGTCCGTTACCACGGCGCCGGCCTCCCTGTATTCCTCATCGCTGTATCCGGAACCCTCGCCCGCGCCGGTCTCTATGTAGACTTCGTGACCGCGGCTTATGAACTCCGTAACGTTGGACGGAATGATGGCCACCCTGTTCTCGCTGTTTTTGATCTCTTTTACGATTCCGACTTTCAATTTATATCTCCTCCCTGACACCAAGGGTGCTCAGCGGATTGGCGCTGTACCTGCACCCGCAGCATCCCAGATCATTGACCCTTCTCTCTCTTAGAGCCTCTCCCACTCTCAGCACTGCTCCCGCCATTTCATCCAGGGTGATGGCTGTATCGATCCCCAGCACTCCGTAGTTGGCGCAGACGCCTGCCACGGATACCGAGGCGATGTTCCTAATGAAGCAGGGCACCTGAGGATAGCCCTCTATGGGGTCGCAGATCTGTCCCAGAAGGTACTGCATCCCCATGACAGCCGCCCTCTCTATGGCTCTCGGATCTTTTGTTATGAAGGACGCAAGAGCAGCTGCTGCCTGTGAGGTGGCGATCCCCACCTCCGCCTGGCATCCCAGGGCTCCGTGGTAATGGGTGGGATAATAGAAAACTCCTATCAGTCCCGCGGTAAGGAGCGCTTTCACCTCGTCCTCCCGGGTCTTTCCCTTTGCCATGGCTGCTGACCTTATGGCCGCTGGGATCACTCCCGATGCGCCTCCCGTGGGCATGCAGACTATGACGCCGTGGGCGTTGGAGTACTCCACCATGGCCAGAGCCTGAAGTCCTCCCAGATGACCGAATCCCATGGGCAAAAGATCCATGCTGCCCAGCTTCTGCTTGATCTCCGGCGCCATGGCCACAGTCATGCCTTCGAAGCTGACTCCCGGTTCCAGACCCCTCTCTATGGCTCTGTAAGCCGTTTCCAGCGTGTTTCCTGCAACTTTGAAGACTTCGCCCGAAGTGAGCCCCGTGAGGCTCATTTCGTAATCCACGGCCGCCTCCCACAGTTCCTTGCCGCTGTTCTGTGCGTACTCCAGCATCTCCTCGCTGGTGGTGAACACCGGGACAGCGCCGGGATCCGTGTGCAGCGGATAGACGGACGGAACCGTCCTCCCGCCCTCGCATCCGGGGATCTCTATCTCCTCTTCACAAATGCCTTTTATCTCAAAGGGCTTTCCGTTGATCTCGTCGATGAGTATCTCCCCTCCTCCCAGGGAAATGCCCCTGAGAGTGATGGTCTCCCTTGCAGAAGATACCTTCACCAGGGCCAGCTCCGTGGGAAATGCAGGCACGTCTTCACTGAAGATGAACTCATATTTCAGGCCCCTGTTTCGGGCCTCATCATAGACCTGCCCCAAGTCGTCTCCGATCATATCTCTTCCTAGGATCCCCGAGAGAAGCCCCTTGTCGCTTTCCATGTTGTAGAAGGTGGCGTAATATCCCCCTCCCGTGCTCATCCTTACCTCCAGTTCTGCCGGCTCCCCATCCAGGAGACCGCGGGCGATGGTACCTATTCTAAAGGGCCCCACAGTATTGGAACTGGAAGGGCCCTGGGTCACGGGGGCTAAGACGTCGTTGAATATGGATGCATAGTGTATTTTTTTGTCCTCGCTTACCATGTTCTGCCTTTCTTGCCGGTCTCTATGTATTTAAGCACTACGTCATCCTTTTCGGGTTTGCGGATGAAGCCCCAGTACGCCATGGCTGCGGCTATCATCAGCCCCAGGATGCCGAATTTGATGTCTCCCTTGATGAAGAGCCATATGGCCGTGGCCAGGAAAACTATGCTCATTACGCCTATGGCCATGCGCTTCCTTTTTCTCAGGTCATCTCTGGACTCCTTGGAGACTATGTAGGGTACGACCAGGACGGCATCCGCTGTGTAGGTGATGCTTCCGTCCTCCTGTTCTTCTTCATATATCTGGACCCTGGCATCCTTGGCCACTCTGATCATTGCGTTGTATCTTCTGTAGTCCTCATCCTTGAGTTCTCCCAGTTTCTCGCCGTTGACCATGACCTCTATGAGCTGGGTATTATCCTCTCTTATGGGCCCTCTGTTGAATGTGGCCTCATCCTCACCGCGAAGCTGACATTTGCGCAAAAGCTTCTGTCTGGGTGTTCCGTCTTCGTTGGGCAGGTCCGTGTTTATTACTTCGAATACTTCTTTTATGTACTGCTTCTGTGCCATTACAGCGCTCCTTTTGTTTCTGAAAAAACAGGGACAGCCGGCGGCAAGCCGCAGCTGTCCCCGGGATCCAATGGCTTATGATCCTCAGAATTCTTTTACCAGTTCATTGGGATCTGTGAACGGGATGTTTTGCTTCTCAGCTGTCTCCAGCAGGCATAACTTCCCGTCATAGGTGGTGAGTCCTCTTCTCAGGTGCCTGTCATCCTTGAGCGCCTGCTTCACACCCTTGTTGGCTATTGCCAGGGCGAAGGGAAGCGTGGCGTTGCAGAGAGTCACTGAAGAGGTCTGCGCGAAAGCGGAAGGAATGTTGTCGACACAATAGTGAAGTATTCCCTCTTCGTAGTATACCGGATCCTTGTGACATGTTGATCTGCATGTCTCGATGGCTCCCTCGTCATCGCAGGCAACGTCGATTATCATCGCGCCGGGCTTCATGAGCTTGAGATCCTCACGGTTCACCAGGTGATCCTTTCTGGTCTTGGGCCAGAGGATGCAGTTGATGAGAACGTCAGTCTTCTTAAGGCAGTCCAGCAGATTGTCTCTGTTGGAGAACAGGAAGCTTACGTTGTTGGGCATATGTTCCTTTGCCTCCAGCATTGCGTTGTAGTTGATGTCGAGAACATACACCTGGCATCCGAAAGCAGCTGCAAGTTCGCAGGCTCCAAGTCCGGAGTGACCGCAGCCTATTATGGTTACGACCGGAGCCGGAGCGCCGCACACGTTGGCGAGAAGCTTACCGGGGCCGCCGTTGATCGTCTGTGCAAAATGAAGAGCCGCCAGAAATCCTCCTTTACCGGCAAGTTCTGACATCGGGCTCAGCAGAGGCCATTGTCCCCTGTCATCGGATATGTCTTCATAGGCGATGGACGTACAGCCTGACTTCATCAGTGCCTGAGTCTGCTCAGGATGTGCATTGGAATGGATGTATGTGAATATGATGAGATCGTCTCTGAGATATTTGAACTCCTCAGGGAATATCTCCTTTACCTTGTAGATCATGTCCACTGTAGTCCACACCTCTTCCGCCGTCTCGCAAATGACAGCTCCGCTGGCTTTGTAATCCTCATCACTGAATCCGGAACCTACGCCTGCCATAGTCTCCACGAAGACCTCATGTCCTCTTCTGACCAGCTCAGTTACCGCTGTGGGAACTGCACCGACACGATATTCCGATTCTTTGATTTCTTTTACGATTCCGATTTTCATTTTCTTGTTTACCTCAACTGATCAATAATAAAAAACTATAAAAATGGGCTAAATATTGCGGAGCGGGCGAGGCCCGCTCCGCCCGCAATTCTAAGAATAATGAATTGTTTTGCAGTATTTTACTTCGAGTAGTAACTTATAAGGTTGCACCCATGATCATGTAGCCGATAACACCAACTACTGCAGCGCACAGAGCATAAGGCATCTGTGTCTTTACGTGGTCGATGTGGTCGCAGCCTGCAGCCAGAGACGACAGGATGGTCGTGTCTGAAATGGGTGAGCAGTGGTCACCGAAGCAGCCTCCGCCCATTACAGCAGCGATAGCTCCGTATACGACTCCGCCCATTTCGCCGCCTGTAAGACTGAATGCCAGCGGTAAGCAGATGGGAAGCATGATCGCATATGTTCCCCAGGAAGAACCTGTCAGGAAGGAGATCAGTGCGCAAAGGATGAAGGTGATGGTGAGAAGCCAGAACGGAGTCATCCAGGACTCAGTAAGGCCGATGAGGTATGCAGCTGCACCAAGTCCCTTTGTGATGGAGTTCATGCAGTAAGCCATGGCCAGGATCAGGATGGCGGCCATTACAGCCTTGATGCCAAGAACGGCAGTATCCATCATCTCTTTGACCTTAGCTTTCCTTGTGATCCACATCACTACGAACTGATACATTACAGCGCAGATGAATGCCTCTAATGTTCTTGCGGAACCGATGATGATATATGTTCCTACGGTGATGCCGATGATGATAATGGCCGGCATCACGAAGTCTAAGAACAGACTCGACTTGATTCCCTCGTTGGGTTTGATCTCATCCAGCTCTCCGGAAAGAAGCGGAGTGGATCCCTCGGCATAGACCTGACCTGTCTCAAGAGCTCTCTTCTGAGCAGCCTTCATGGGACCGAAGTGAGGAATGATGCCTACTGCGAGAAGTCCGTTCAGGATGAGAATAGCCCAGCAGTAGAAGTTGAACTTGAATGCGCCGACTACGGCAGCCTGACCCATTGTGGCGTCAGCGATGCATCCGATACCGACTACGAGACCTGCTACGTAAACGCCCCATGATGTGAAGGGGATAAGGCAGCAGATAGGTGCGGATGTACAGTCGCAGACGAAGGCCAGATACTCACGGGAGGTCTTCGCATTGTCTGTAAGAGGTCTCATAACGTTACCTACATACAGCGGTGAGAAGTAGTCAGAGAAGAAGATGAAGATTCCCAGAAGGAATGCCATGATCTCCGTGCCTCTCTTTGATAATTTTTTTCCATTGATCCAGTCAACGAATGCCTGGATAGCACCGGACTTCATGAAGAAAGCTACCAGGATACCGATGAACACCTCGATGGCAAGTACCCAGATGAAGTCTGCGTTGCCCAGAGCGTCCTGCAGCAAGAGGGAAAGTCCTCTTACGATGTTCTGTCCCTGAATGACAACACCGATAAGGCAGCCGACAAGAAGTGAAAGAAGTGCATCTCTTGTCCAGAAGGATAAAACCAGCGCCACGATGATAGGAAGTAATGAAATAATACCTACAGTTTCCATAAAAAGCTCCTTTCTTGCGTTCTATTTAGAACACATTTTTATAGTTATACATCTATGTAGCAATTACCGTGCCATTCATTTCTTTAAATCGCTAAAGCGTTGAGCATCAAGGCTTCAGGCCTGTTTTTTGCCTCCGGCGAAAAAAATAAAAAAGCCGATCGGCGAAAATTCACCGACAGCTTTTCGTCAAATGGCTATTTTTTACAAGCCCAGCTTCTTCAGCCTGTACCTCAGGGTCTCCCTGGGTATCCCCAGGAGCTCTCCTGCCCTGGAAAGGTTTCCACCCGCCTCCAGGATGGCCCTGTTGATCAGCCTTGCCTCGTATTTATCCATGAGTTCATGGTAAGGGATGCCTTCTTCTAGGATGTTTTCCGCCAGCTTCTCCCCTGTAACTTCCCCGAGCCTGTTCCTCTCCTTCTCCACCCTGTTCACCAGGTAATCGGGTATCATGTCGAAGGTGAGCATCTCCCTGCCCCTGAGGCCGGAGATCATGGTCTCTATGACGTTCTTCAGTTCCCTGACGTTGCCCGGCCAGTCATACTCCATGAAGGTCACCATGGATTCCATATCTATCCCGGTGACCGCCTTGTTGTACACCTTGGAGAAATAGTCCATATAGTGATTCACGAAGAGCCTGATGTCTTCCTTTCTGTCCCTGAGAGGCTCGAGGGTAATGAACCCGGAGGAGAACCTGTAGAAAAGGTCCGCCCTGAAATTCCCCTCTTCGATGGCTTTCACCGGATCAGTGTTCATGGCGCCGATTATCTTGACGCTGACCTTCCTGTCCTCAGATGCGCCAAGAGGCCTGAAGGTCCCGTCCTGTATCACCCTGAGCAGCTTAGCCTGAAGTGTGTATGAGATATCACCTATCTCATCCAGGAAGATCACTCCGCCGTCGGCCTCCTCGAAGAGGCCCCTGCGGTTCTCCGCTCCCGTATAAGCTCCCCTTACTGTGCCGAAAAGTATGGATTCCATGAGATTCTCCGGTACTGCGGCGCAGTTCTGGATCACCACCTTTTCTCTGGGGACTCCGGAGTAGTTGATTATGCTCTGGGCAAACATCTCCTTGCCCGTGCCCGTCTCTCCGTATATGAGCACCGGATTGGGGATCGTGGCAAGGATCCTGGCCTGTTCGATGGCCTGCTTCATCTTCTTGTCCGCAGTCAGGATCTTGTCGAAGGTTATCAGTCCCGCATCCTTCTGGATCCTCATTACGAACTCATCGAACTTACGGTCGGTGGCGCTGTCAGGCTTTGCGTCCTCGGCGGAGTCCATGGCCAGTTCCACTGCGGCAACCACCTCTCCCCGCCTGGTCAGCGGGAAGGTCACGTTATTGGTCAGATATCTGCGGCTGGCATAGTCCCTGTATGCCTGTTTTTTCATGATGACTATCTGGCCGGTCTCGATACACCTGGCCACAGATGAGTCCTCCTTTCTGAGCTCCGGATACACCTCAAAATACTGTTTGTTCAGTATGTCCGAGGACTTGAACTCCGGCGAGCTCTCGTTGAGGGCCGCGTCGTATCTGGTGTTGTAAATTATCTTGTAGTTCTTGTCTACGATCATTATGTAGTCAAGACTGTCCACGACCAGGCTGCCTATGTTTAACATGGTACTCTCCCTTTAAAAACATGTGATCATTCAAAGATCAGCCCATATATATGCTCTCTACGTACTCCTTAAATTTCTGTGCGGAGGGCGACAGAGTGGTGTTCCTGTTGTAGATCATGTAGAATTCCCTCTCCATGTCCATGTCCTCCAGTTCAAACACCATTATCGGGCCGCCGTCGTTCTCCTGCTCGCCTCTCGCTGCGGTCTTCGACATGACGGAGACTCCCATTCCGTTTCTGACGCACTCCTTGATCCCTTCGATGCTGTTTATGACGGCAACGGTGCTGAGATCGTTGTGCCCGTGAGATTTGGCCCACTCCTCGAAGGTCCTCCTGGTGGCGGAGCCCTCTTCTCTCCAGATGAAGTCCTCATCCATCAGATCATCGATTGAGATCTTGTCCTTCTTCTTCCTGATCTCTGTGAACTTTTCATTTCTGGGCGTGATGACCACCGGCCTGTCGGTCAGGAGCAGACAGCACTTCAGGCTGTTGTTGATATAGTAGCCCGAAAAACCTATGTCCCCCAGGTTCTCCTGGATGTCATCCCAGACCTTGCCGGTGTCCGACTGTTCCACGTTGAAAGACACCCTTGGGTACTTCTGATGGAATCCGGCTATGATCTCGGGCACGATGAACTGCCCGGGGATCCCGGATGTTTTGATGTCCACGGTACCTGCGATCTCGTTGGCAAGATCGGTCATGGCTATTACCGCCCGGTCTCTGGTGTTGATTATGTTTATGGCGTAGTTGTAGAACGCCCGCCCGTGCTTTGTGGGGCGGCTCTCCTTGCCGTTCCTGTCCACCAGCTTGACTCCCAGTTCCTTCTCCAGTGAACTGATGTGAGTGCTTATGGTGGGCTGAGTGAGATAAGTGGCCTCCGCAGCCTTGGAAAAGCTCTTATACTTGACCACGTTAACAAAAGCTTCCAGTTGTTTGAATTCCATTTCTGACCTCGTTTCCTGACGGAAGACTACCTGAGTATCCTGTAATCTCCTTCTTTTGCCGTGATCCTTTCCCTGTCGGTGTGGTCCAGTATGGCCATGGCATACTTTCTGGACGTGCCGATCATGTCCCGGAACTCGGCCAGCGTGATCTTTCCGTTATCGGTTATGTGCTCTTTTATCATGCTCAGGGCCTTATCATAAGCCCCGCTGTCTATACAGTATCTGGCGTCCAGCCTGACCAGTTCTCCCTCATCCACCAGGGAATCTATCAGGTGTCTGGCGTTGACCTTGTCTCTCTCCGTCTCCAGGATCTCATCCACGGTGGGCATCTCGTAAACGCTCTGCCTGTACCTGCCCAGTATCCTGTTTCTGAGCTTCTCCGCCTCAGGGGATCTCTTCACCCCGAATTCGAAGGAGGATACGCGGCCGGAGGCTTCCTTGACGACCTTTTCCTCCGTCATCATGGCGATGATCTCGTCCAGAGCCTTGTTGTCCTCCAGCCTCAGCTTCTCACCAAGCCTGGAGCGGAATTCGGCCCTGGCCATTCCCGGAGACATCCTGTTGTTCTCATGATAGTCTTTGAGGATCTCCAGCGAGCATTCCTTTGCCCTGCTCAAAAAACTTTCGTGTATGTACCGTCCCTTTTCCAGGGCTCTGGCCCGCTTCTCTGAGACCAGCTCGGAGAGGATGTTTTGCGCCTCGTCCAGGGTCAGCCTCTGTTTCAGGGCAAGTCTGGTCACGTCGGGGATCTCTCTGCTCCTCTCGCTGAGGACTATGTCCATGATCTCCTTCTCGCTGCCCAGATCCTTGATCCTCAGGCCTTCCAGAGCCTCCTCATCGAAGCGCTTGTGCTTCCTGGGTGTCACCTCCAGGATCTTGCCGCCGCCCACGGTTATCATGGGAGAAAAGAACCTGACTATGAACCTGTCGTTCCTCTTCACGGCCACGTCCTCTTCCAGTTTCAGCTGGCAGTAGCAGACGTCGCTCTTCTCCGCTGCGTCCCTGTCCAGTAAGACCACCTTGGCCAGAGATTCGGTGGAGCCCGAGAAGAAGTGTACCCTGGCGTTGTTCAGGATCTTCCTGTCGGTGTCCCTGAGCATCTCAAGCCTGACGTCCAGCATCCTGCCTGTCTCCAGGCTTCCCGGCTTGGCCAGTACTGAGCCTCTCCTGAGTTCATCCTTCTTCAGTCCCTGAAGGTTCAGGGCCGTACGCTGGCCAGCCAGGGCCTCGTCCACGTTCTCGTTGTGGACCTGTACGTTCCTCACCTTGGTCAGCGTCTTCTCCGGATAGACCATTATCTCGTCGCCGGTCTTCACCCTGCCCTCGATGAGGGTGCCGGTGATCACCGTGCCGAATCCGTCTATTGTGAACACCCTGTCCACCGGAAGGCGGAAGAGAAAAGCGCTGGAGTTCTTCAGGAGATCGTCATCTATGTTCTCGATTATGAGGTCTCTCAGCTTGTCGATGTTGTATCCGTCAAGAGATGACACCTCGATCTCCGGAGCGTTCTCCATGAAGGTGCCTCTCACCAGATCGCGGGCGTCGTCCCTGACCATCTCGATCCAGTCGGGATCGTCCACCAGGTCTCTCTTGGTGTAAACGATTATCCCTTTGGGGATGTCCAGTTTGTCCAGGATGCCGAAATGCTCCCTGGTCTGGGGCATGACTCCCTCGTCCAGACCGATGACCAGAAGCACCAGGTCGATGCCTCCGATGCCCGCCAGCATGTTGCTGACGAACTTCTCGTGTCCGGGCACGTCTATGACAGAGATGTTATAATCACCATAGATCATGTCGGCGAAGCCGTTCTCTATGGTGATGCCTCTCTTTTTCTCTTCCTTGAGCCGGTCACAGTCCATGCCGGTCAAAGCCTTTATCAGGAAGGTCTTTCCGTGATCCACATGGCCGGCTGTTCCGACTGTCACGTTCTTCATACTTCGCCTCCGGCCCGGATCATCGCCCTCAGTTTGTCTGCGATCACTTCAAAATCTTTTGTTTCAAGGGTCCTCACGTCCAGGACCATCCTGTCCTTATGGATCCTGGCCACCACGGGCACGTCGCCTCTGTGGAGCCTGTCGCACATCTCGTCCGGGGACATGGTGCTGTGGCTCACCTTCACCACCACGTTCTTAAGAAGGCTTCCAGGAGCGGAACCTCCGCCCACCACTCCGGCGTCCTCTTCGATCCATGCCGCGTATGCGCTTTCTCCCGTGGCCGGGTCTCTGATCTCATCGATCATTTCCTTCAGGATCAGGCACTGCGCCCTGAGCTCATCCGCAGGTCTCGTGATCATGCGGAGCACCGGGATCTCGTGAAGTGCGCTGTCGGGATCCAGGTACGCGTTGAGCGTGCTCTCCATGGCCGCGATGGTCATCTTGTCCACCCTGAGCACCCTGGCCAGCGGGTGGGTTTTCATCAGGTCGATGTATTTTTTCCTGCCGCAGATGATGCCTGCCTGGGGACCGCCCAAAAGCTTATCCCCTGAAAACAGTATGACGTCCGCTCCGTCCGCAAGTCCTCTGGACGCCACCGGTTCGTCTATCCCGTATGCGCTGAGGTCCACCATGAGGCCCGAGCCCATGTCGTATATCACGGGAAGATCGCATCTGTCTCCCAGTTCTCTCAGTTCTCTCAGGCTCACGTCCTCCGTGAAACCGATGATCCTGTAGTTGGAAGTGTGCACCTTGAGAAGGGCTGCAGTGTTCTCGTTCACCTGCTTCTCGTAGTCGCTGAGCCTGGTCTTGTTGGTGGTCCCCACCTCCACCAGGTGTGCGCCGGACTGCTCCATGATGTCGGGGATCCGGAAGGATCCTCCTATCTCCACCATCTCTCCCCTGGAGACGATGATCTCTCTGCCGTATCCCAGCGCGCTGAGCACCAGCATGGTGGCTGCTGCGTTGTTGTTCACTATCATGGCAGCCTCTGCGCCCGTAAGTTTTCTGAGAGTCTCCTCCAGATGGACGTGCCTGGAACCCCTGGCGCCCGCCTCCGGGTCATACTCCAGAGTGCTGTAGCCTTCTGCCACTCTCATGACGTGGGCGGCTGCCTTTTCTGAAAGGCTCGCTCTTCCCAGATTGGTGTGGAGCACCACTCCCGTAGCGTTTATTACAGGCCTCAGGCTCAGAGAGGAGGCTTCTTTGATCTCTGCCACTATTTCTTCCCTTATGCCCAAAAGATGAACGCGCGGGTCCTCAACATCGGATCCCAGTATGGCCTCCCTTCTCCGGTCGATGACGCGCCTCACCGCGTCCGTGATCTTCTCCCGGGGGACGTCTTCCATCATCTTTTCAATTTCACGGTCCTTCAGGACCTCATCCACCTTGGGAAGCATTCTGAGCATTTCCTGTTTCATGGCTGTTACCTTATACCTGGATCCTGTGTTTTGCGAAAAATGGCGGGAGTATATGAGAATCGAACTCATCCGAGAGGCTCCTAACCCCTCACACCGGTTTTGAAGACCGTAGGGCACACCAGCACCCATCTACTCCCATATGAATAAGGGGAAACCGACCTGGTCTCCCCTTGACTAAAACTCTCTGATGGACTGCCGCCGGCAGTCCGGTGACCTGTATTGATCCGCTATTTAAGCAGAAGGTCGAGGGCATTAACTACGATCTCCCTCTGGCGCTTCTCTTCCTTGTCGGGAGGAAGCTGCGGGTTGCCTGTGGGATACGGGATCGCCTGAGCTCCGGAGATCCTTGCTGCACCTACAGTCTGTGAGATCGGGGTTACCGTGCAGATATGAGCGGCAGGAATTCCCGCCTTTTCAAGCTGCTTGACTATTGTTGCACCGCAACGTGTACAGGTTCCTCACGTGGAGGTCAGGATGGCTGCCTGAATGCCTGCCTTGAGCAGGTCTTCCGCGATTTCCTGACCGAATTTGGTGGCATCCGCAACGGATGTGGAGTTTCCTGTAGTAGTGAGAAGGTAGGGATAAAGATACCCGATGTATCCTTCCTTTTCCAGCTGCTTGAGCGTCTTGTACGGCGCTACTCTGTCTGGGCTCTCGTTGGCATATACCGGGTCGTATCCGGCATGCACCGACTCCCACTTGCCCTGCTCCAGGCAGTCTCCCTCAACGGGATACTTCTTCCAGAACTTGGCTGTGGCGGCGTACATGTGATCCGGATTGCCCATGGGAACGATGCCTCCTGTGGTGCAGAGGGCTATCCTGGCGGTTGAAAGATCCTTGAGAGGCGGAGCCGGGGTGACCTTCTCGTATACCGAGATCTCCAGTTCTGTCTCGTAGGGTTCTCCCTTAAGCTTGTGGAGAAGCATCTCAACGGCACGTGTCGCTCCGTCCTTCTCGTGGAATACGTTGACACGCTGTCCCTTGGGATAGTAGTGCTCCTGCTTGGGTGTGCCCAGCTTTTCGCCTCTCAGGAGCTTGCCCGCAAGGCTTGCGATGAGAGGAATGGCCTTCCTGATGCCTGCAGCGGACTTGTCCGTCTCGATGATGTAGCAGTACTGCTTGTACATCTCCACGGCGGGGTTCTCCCAGTAAAGCCCGGTGATGGCGGGAATACCGTAGGTCTGCTGCACGAACTTGCAGACCTCGGAGCAGGCGATGCCGAAACGCCCCGCGTTGAAGGCGGGACCGGCGATGACCAGATCCGGCTTGACTTCTTCCACCTGAGTGAATTCAAGGCTCTTCTCGATGTTTTCCGCAAAATAGTTGTCTCCGCAGATGATGGACCTGACGAACTCGCCGTCCTTGATCTGAGGTGCCATTGCGTTGGAGGGGCCTACCTTGCCTTCCTTGAAGAAGGGTTCCTGGTATGCGAATTCTTCTCCGCCGATCTGTCCGAAGAACTGATTTGTGTAGAATAAGATTTTCTTCATACGGCCGCCCTCCTTTCTAGATAGTTATTGCACCAAGTCTGGTGTTTCCCTGTAAGTTGTGGCCGCCCATGATGCCGTGGATCTCCAGAAGAAGTCTTCCGTCCTCCTGGATGGAAGTCACGTTACCTCCGCAGACTCTCTCGACTTCCTTGAGGATGCCGATGGTCTTGTCCATGGCTGGCAGCATGACGGTGGCGTTTGAATTGCCGGTGGTGACGATGGCGTTGGCCTCCTGCACCGAGTCGGGAAGAGGCTCTGACATTCCGTCCACTCCTGCGTCTTCATTGGTGATGATCACCGTCTTGATACCGTTGTTTTCAAGTTCCTGACATACGATCATCAGGTCTGTAGTGGGGTTCCCGAAACCTTCCTGGGAGATGAGGACTCCGTCCGCCCCCAGCATCTTGACTTCTCTTACGGTCATCATCCTGTCTCTGAATTTCTCCTTTAAGGTGGTCATCAGAGGATTGAGGACGATCCCCATGAAGTTGATCTCGGTTCCGTGGATCTTGAGGAGTTCCCTGATCACGGCGTTGTTCTGGTGCATGTATGTGGTGGTCTTGGATCCCGGTGAAACGCAGTTTCCTGAGATCAGCGCACCGTCCATCACCTCATTGGGAGTGATCATAGTGGGAACGAGAGCTTTTGCGTCACGTCCGTAGAAGTAAGTATCGTGCAAAAGACCCTGAGCCATGCAGTTGTAAACGTACACCACCTTGGGAAGGTCGGGAAATTCCGCGTACTTCTCACCGATAGTCTTCCACTCCATGTTCTCAGTCTCATATTCGGTCACATCGAATCCGATCTCCGCTACAGTCTTGGCTACTTTGATACCTGCGAGCCTGACGACTTCTTCGTGATCGTGGGGATCCACGTAGTCCTGCTTCTCTATGATCATGCAGAGATGCCGTATGGAGGAATAGATGGTGTAGTCCACGCAGGGTCCGCTCATGTCTATAACTCCCTCCTGGAAACCCACGATGGGTCCGGTGGAGGTCACGGCCATGCCCTTCAGGCAGTATGTAATGCCGCTGCCCGCTTCCTGCATGTCTTCTCTGAACAGTCCCGGGAATATCTCTCCGCCCTCAAGCTTCGCTCTGGGCTCGATGACATCCTTTACGGGAACGATCCTCACGGATTCGCCGGGTCTTGCGATATCGAAGGATACCGACTTGACCCTGCTGTCTTCAAGAACCAGTTCTTCCAGCCTTTTGGGATCCACATGAAGCACGCCGTCTTCGATCTTGTCGACGGTATCAAAAACGATGTCTTTGATCTGAACTTTTCTAAGTTCCAAATTCATGTGTCGTTTCCTTTCTTGAAATGTGTATGAAGTTGTGTGGGTGTAATGCTTTGCCCAGCCAACGCCGGACATTCGCAAAACACATTAAGAGCAATTTCCGTGCCATAAAAATACCTATGATTTTAGGGGTTTTTATAGGATTTCGCTCTATGATGCGACGGTTTTTTGTCGGTTTGGCCTGTTATCACCGACCGATTTTCACCGCGTCTCCTTATTGCTGATCTTCATCCTGTCCATCTTGTACTTGAGGGTCTGCCTGGGGATGCCCAGAAGCTCGCCGGCCCTGGTCTTGTTGCCGCCGCACTTTTCAAGCGCCCTGAGGATCATTTCTCTTTCCAGAAGGTCCACCGCTTCGGTGAGACTCATGTCTTCTCCCTCCAGGTCGATCACCACCTTGGAGTCGTCAGAGGCTGGCTCGGGTTTTTTGCGCACCTCGCCCTTGTTCTTGCTGTTCAGATAGACCGGGATGTCTCTCATGTCCAGGGTGTCGGCATCAGTCATGGTTATCATGGACTCGATGACGTGCTTCAGTTCTCTCACGTTTCCTTCCCATTCGTAATTCAGGAAAAACGCCCTGAGTTCCTTAGTTATGCCCTTCACCTTCTTGCCGTACATCTCGTTGAAGTAGTCGATGTAGTTGTCCGTCAGATATTCGATATCGTCGGGCCTCTCCCTCAGAGGAGGCAGATAGATCATGTTGGACGAAAGTCTGTAGAAAAGGTCTCTCCTCAGGATCCCCTTCTCTATGGCCTCCATGGGGTCGATGTTCATGGCGGCGATGATCTTCACCTTCACCTTCTTTTCCTTGCTGGCTCCCAGCGGTCTGAAGGTGCCCTCCTGCAGGACTCTCAGGAGCTTGCCCTGCACCGCGTAAGGAAGGGCGTTGAGCTCGTCCAGGAAGAAGATGCCGCCGTCGGCCTCCTCGAACAGTCCCTTCTTGTTCTCCGCACCGGTGTATGAACCTCTGGTGGTACCGAAGAGGATGCCTTCGATCAGGTTGTCGGGCACCGCGGCGCAGTTCTGGATGATCACCTTCTGCTTGGGATATACCATATAGTTGATTATGGCCTGGGCAAACATCTCCTTGCCCGTTCCGGTCTCGCCGTATATCAGGATGGGGTTGCTGTTCATGGAGAAAAGTTTGGCCTGCTCTATGGTGCTCAGCATGCTGTCGTTTATGGTTAGGATGTCCTCGAAGGTGGTCCTGTCATTGGAATCTCTGTTGGGATGGAATCTGCCGTCCTTCTCCAGGGATTCAAGGCTGTCCGGCTTCTTTTCCAGATTGCCCACGTTGGTCAGGTCCTTGGTGAGCTCCACCACGCCCACCACCTGGCCCTTGCTGAGAAGGGGCAGAGAGACGTTCTTGGTGACGTAGACCTTGCCGTTTATGTCCGTCCACTCCTGGATCTCATTGAAGACAGCTACGCCCGTGGACATGGCCTTCACTATGGACGAATTGCCCACGCCGATGGATGGATACATCTCAAAGAAATTCTTGTAGGGTTTGGTCATCAGGTCCGCACCCATGCGCTTGTCGAATCTGGAGTTATATACAATGTCGTAATCCTTGTTTACCACCAGAATGTAGTCCACTATGTCCAGCAGCATTTTATCTTTGTTAGTCATCGTTCTGTCCTTCAGTTCTTCTTGTCCTTTAACGTCTGTATTCCTCAGCCCCTGCCCTGAGAAGAAGGTAGTCCAGGTACTGAAGATCCGGAAGCATGCTGTCGTCGTATTTCAGAGCAAAAGTGTTCTGCAGCAGTTTGGCGGTCTCGGCCATGCTGTCCTCGATCATTATGACGCTGTTCAAGTCACACTCCGTACCATTTCCCTTCTCCCTCTCCTCCGGCACCTCCAGAAGCACCGATTTATACGGTGTCTCGTGAGGCCTGATACGCCCCATCATGGGGTGCATCACCAGCTTCGCTCCCAGGTGGATCATGTCCCTCGCCTTTATCAGGACTTCCATCTGAGAGAGATCCGGGACGAAATCCACGGTAAAATTCCTGAAGCAGCTCTCCCCGCTATTGACAACCGCCTCATTGACCATGCAGTTATTTGTGATTATTAACACTTTCATATATATATACTATCTGTTTTAACGAATATTTGTCAATATGATGGGAGTATTATGGAAATATACGATAATTTCCTGTCGCTATAGCCATTTTTAATAATGAATGATATGTATATAAATATCGAATAAATATTCGTTGTCAACCGACTCTTAAATCTTTATAATATAGTAAACTGGTGAAAGGAGGTGTGGGCCATGTCAGAAAAAGAAAAAAGGAGACTTACCGAGATGACGAGCCGCGGTGGGTGACTGGCCAAAGTCGCTCCCAGCGATCTGTCGCAGGTTCTGCGTCAACTGCCAAAGATGAGTGATCCTGATCTTCTGGTAGGCTTCGATACCTCCGATGATGCGGCGGTATTCAAAATAAGCGACGATCTGGCTCTCATACAGACAGTGGACATATTCCCGCCCATAGTGGACGATCCCTTCGATTACGGCAGGATCGCAGCAGCCAATGCCCTTTCGGACGTGTACGCCATGGGAGGTACGCCTCGCCTGGCCATGAACATTCTGTGCATCCCCGAGGATCTGGATCAGGATATCACCCTGGGAATCCTCCGGGGCGGTCAGGACAGATGCGCCGAAGCAGGCGCAGTCATATGCGGCGGTCACACCATCAAGGACAACGAGCCTAAGTACGGTCTCTGCGTTTCCGGTTTCATATCACCCTCCAGGGTGAAGAAGAATTCAGCCGCAAAGGAAGGAGACGTCCTGATCCTTACCAAGGCTCTGGGAACCGGCATACTGAGCACCGCCATGAAGGCGGATCTGCCCTCTCCCGGGACCTGCAGGGCTGTCATCGAATCCATGGCGACCCTCAACAAAAAAGCCGCAGAGATAATGGTGAAATATCCCGTGAACGCCTGCACCGACGTCACAGGCTTCGGTCTGGTGGGTCACTCCTTCGAGATGGCCTCGTCGTCCGGTCTCACCATAACCTTGGACAGCGGATCACTTCCTCTTCTGCCTGAGGCTCTGGACATGGCACGGATGGGTATAATCCCGGCCGGAGCCTACGGAAACCGCAGCTGGATCGACTGCGGAGCAGCAATCGAAGGTGATGTGGATCTTGCTCTCACAGATATCATGTACGATCCCCAGACATCCGGCGGTCTTCTGATATCAGTTCCTGAAAAGGAGGGTCTGGAACTCCTTGAAGAACTCAGGAGCAGCATACCGGCGGCGTCCATAGTCGGCCACGTGGAAAGATTCCACAAGAAGCCCATCATAATCAGATAAACTCACTAAAAAAGCCGCTTTCGCGGCTTTTTTGATTCAGTAAAGCATGATCTCGAACAATCCTTCGTGGGGATATCCCTCTCTGCACAGTTCCTCTGCCGGCCCGGCTTCCTCCATGGGCGCCATCCAGCACATGCCGCATCCTGCGGCAATCTCCCCGGGCACTGGTATGAGCCTTCCCGGGATGCCCTTTGACCTGCAGTAGTCTTCAAATGCCATGGCATCTGTGGTGTTTAAGAAGGTAATTATTCTTTTGAGCTTTTTCTCTCTGATCATTCCTCTATATTCTTTCTGCTATCTCTCTCACGGCCTTCACCGCCAAGTCGATCTCCTCTTCCGTATTGAAATACGCGAAACTGAACCTGACCGCTCCCTGAGCTTCGGTGCCCAGAGCCTTGTGCATGAGAGGAGCGCAGTGAGCTCCCGGACGGGTGGCTATGCCGTACTCAAAAGACAGGAGGTCGGACACCTGGCCGGAATCCACATCTCCCACGTTAAGGGCAGTAATGGCTGTCCTTTCCCCGGAATAGTCTCCGTAGACCCTGACTCCCGGGATGCTGCGCACTCCCTCGTAGAACCTCATCATGAGCGAATGCTCCATCTCGTCGATCGCATCGAGGCCGATGCTCTCGATGAAATCCACCGAAGCGCCCAGCCCGGCTATGCCGTGGCCGTTGAGGGTCCCGGCTTCGAGCCTGACAGGCAGATCCTCCGGCTGTGTCCTGAGATAACTCTGTACACCTGTGCCTCCCACCTTGAAGGGTCTGATGCCAACGTCCTCCCTAAGCACCAGTCCCCCGGTGCCCTGAGGCCCCATCATGCCCTTGTGGCCGGTGAAACAAAGCACGTCTATGCCGGTCTCTTTCAGATCGATGTTTTTTGAGCCGGCGGTCTGGGAGGCGTCCACAACGTATCTGATCCCGTGGGCATGGGCGATCTCAGCGATCCTCTTCACGTCCGTCATGTTGCCCGTAAGATTGGATGCGTGGGTGGTCACGATGAGAGAGGTGTCATCCCTGATGAGGGTCTCTGCCTCTTCAGGGTCGATGTTCCCCATGGAATCAGCCTTCAGGAAGCTGAGTTTCACCCCCTGTTCCCTTTCCAGAAGGTAAAGGGGACGAAGCACTGAGTTGTGCTCGCATTCCGTGGTTATCACGTGACTTCCTGCGGGTACCAGCCCGCGGATCGCGATGTTCAGAGCCTCCGTGGCGTTCTGTGTGAACACGACGTTGTTTGGCCCGGGCGCCCCAAAAAACTCAGCCAGCTTCTCCCTTGTGCCGAACACCGTCCTGGCCGTGCTGAGGCTGGCCTCGTGGGCGCCCCTGGAACTGTTGCCCATGGTCCTCAGAGCATCGCAGACAGCCTCTATGACGCTTTCCGGCTTGTGGAGCGTTGTCGCCGCATTATCCAGATATATCATCAGGGCTTTATGATTCGGGCAGCCTTGGACAGGGTCTCAACGATGTCATACATGTTGGTGACGCTGCCTACAGCCAGTTTTTCCTTAAGCTTGTAGTAATCCAGGCAGGTGCCGCAGGTCTTGATGGTGACTCCCTGAGCCTCCATGTTCTTCAGATCCTCCAGAGATACTGATCCTTCGATGGGAATGGTCGCTCCGCCGTTGTAGAAGAGGATGGTGTTGGGCAGCTCCTCCAGCTGAGACAGGGAATAGATGAATCCCTTGATCAGCACCTTGCCCAGTTCATCGTTGCCTACGCCCATGGTGGCGGAACCGATGGCTACCACGGTGTCGCCTCTTCTGTCAGGTGCGCAGCAGACCTCGTCCTGAGCCTCCTGCTCCTTGCCGCCACCGATGGCTTTCTCAGCCTCCATGGTGATCAGGAAATGCTTTTCCTCCAGCTTGTCGGCCTTTACCGGAAGATTCTCGGAATTGGCCAGACGTGTAAGGTTCTGAACGGCCACCTCGTTATCGACTTCGACCTCGATAACAGCCGGTCCGGTAAGACCCTGCAGTACTTTTTTTGTCATGATAACGGGAATGGGGCAAACCTTTCCCATTGCATCTACTTTGATCTTTTCCATTGTCAACCTCCATAGGTCATATATTTCTAGGTTAATTCTATTATCTGTCCCTGTCCTGTTCCAATTGAAAAAAGTAATTGGATTTTTTGCGCGCATTCCGCCAATAAATAAGCGACAGATAACTGTCGCTTAAATGTTTCGCCTTGTTTGAAACGGAAATTACAGGTTCTCGTAGCACCACTCTTTGTCCGTGAGCTCGATGCCAAAGGACTCCGAGGTATCCTTGAACGTGAGATATCCCTTTACGAAGTCCAGTCCGTACTCCAGGCACTTGTCCTCCATGCAGGCCTTCTTCCAGCCCTTGTCTGCCAGTTCCTTGATGTACTTGACGGTGGCGTTGGAAAGAGCTGCCGACGCGGTGTTGGCAACGGATGAGGGAAGATTGGGGATACCGATGTGTCTGATGCCCTTCTCGTAGAACACGGGGTTCTCGTGGGTGGTGTACTGGGAGGATTCGATGGCTCCACCCGGTTCAGCGTCGATGTCCACTATCATGGAGTTGGGCTGCATCACGTCCAGCATTTCCTTGGAAATGATGGTGAGGCCCGGCACCCACTTGACGCAGTTCAGTACGATGTCGGCGTCCCTGATCTCTCTGGTGACGTTGGCCTTGTTGGAATAGCAGGTTCTGACCCCGGGGAGCTTGTTGGCCAGCACGTCCTCCAGCTTGAGAAGATCCACGTCCATAAGCACCACGTCCGCGTTCATTCCCATGGCCAGCTTTGCTGCCGCGACTCCAACGTTGCCTGCCCCGAAGATGACTATCTTCATGGGCTTGACGCCGATGGTCCCGCAGATGGACTTGCCTGCGCCGCCCTGGGTGGTCTGCGAATAGAAGAGTCCGGTGAGAAGTCCGATCTCACCTGCGATCCTGGACATGGGCTCCAGAAGGATGAAATGTCCTCTGTCATCCATCATGTCCTCAAGAGCGATGCCGATGCATTTGGACTTGAGTAGCTCGTCGGTCTCCGGCCTACGGTTTGCGGAGTGGATGTATGTGAAAAGTATCTGGTCTTCTCTTAAGAGCCCGAACTCCTTGGGCAGGATCTCCTTGACCTTGCAGATGAGCTCAGCCTTGTCGAAGCAGTCCTTTTCGGACTCGACGATCTCGGCGCCGGCTGCGGCGTACTCGCTGTCCGGGAAGCCTGCAGCGGCTCCCGCGCCCTTCTCCACATAGACGGTATGTCCCGCGTCAACCAGTTTCGCTACGTTGGACGGAATGATCGCCACACGATATTCCTGTTCCTTGATTTCTTTTGGCAATCCGATCTTCATGTCACGCCTCCTGTAAGAAATATGCAAAATACTTTAGTACAGATTGATCTCACCCAGCATCAGCGCCATGTATCCTGCCATGGTGCTGAAGCTGAACACCGGAAGCCCCGTGGCTTCCCTGATGGCCGGTCCGAAGGGCGGAAGGTCCGTGCACTCCAGCACGAAGGCGCCTATTTCCGGATGTTCCTTAACTGCATCCAGTGCGGTCCCCATGATCTCCTTCTCCACCAGATCCATGTCCACAGGCTCATCTTCCTTCTCGAAGATGGAGTTCCACTCCAGGCAGTTCTCCAGTCCCAGGACTATGATCCTGGACATGTCGCTGACTCCGCAGTAGCCGAAGTGCTCCGCCGTAAGGCTTGAGCCGTTGGCTGTCATCACCGCCACCTTCTTCGAGGGCGGGATGATCTGAAGTGCGAAGGGCACCTGCAGCAGTGAAGAGAGGAACACCGGAATGTCCAGCGCCTCTGACACCTGCTTCTGGAAGATGGCATTGAATCCGCAGGATCCCGTCAGTGCCCTGATGCCCTCTGCCTGCATCTCCTTGCCGATCTCTATGAAGCGGTCGCAGACCTCCTGGGAGGGATGATTGATTATGGTCTCGGTGCATGCGCCCTCCACGTATCTCATGTCCACCGGGAAGGGATAGGATTCCGCATTGGTGGAGTTCCCCTTAAGAGCCTCCAGCTGCATGAGTCCTACGGGCACGTGGCCCTTTTCCCATCTCAAAAGACCTATCTTAGCGTTATTTGCCATGAAAGCCTCCTATATGTACTGCCTTGTCTTCAGATCCTGATAAGCCTTGGATGCGCTTATCATCCTGCAGACGGCATAGTCTACCGAAAGTACCAGAGCCAGGAAATTGCAGAGCCAGATGGACACCACCGTGAAGTACAGCACGTTGAAGATGTCGATTGGCACCGGGATCCCCAGGAAACTCTTGAGATAGATGTCGGGATAGAAGCATCCGCCCACGGCGAACCTGATCCAGCATATATAGTAGAGCACCAGGATCACGATGGCCGCATACATCCAGTAATTGCCGAGCGGTGTATAGCCCATCAGAGGAAGCACCAGATTCAGCATGAACCTGCTCCAGAACTCCATTCTCGACACCTTGAGGCTGGCAGTCTCCAGGTCATCAGGCTTGGTGGCTGAAGCCTTGCGCATTAAAAGCAGATTCGGTATCACGATAAGTATCACCGCGATCAGTCCCGGCAGGGAGAAAAAGTGCATGTTCGCGGCTTCCGTAAATATTCTCAAAGCATTGTCCTCCGTTGCTTAAGTGTGCCCCGGGGCACACGGAATAGGAACCTTCTGAAGGCTCCTCATACATAAATAGTAATCACTTAGCCGTATCATTATCCAATAGATTATTTCTATAGTCCAATCGCTATTATTGATATTTCTTTTGCGACTGCTGCCTATGTAAAAAGGCACCCGCGGGGGTGCCTGTGATCTTCTCAGTCAATATATTTTTTGTGCACGTGTCTGGAATATGAAGCGTACATGAGGGCGCTGTATTTCAGGGAGAATTCCACCACGTCTCCCACCTTGTATTCCCTCTCGCAGTCCGTAATGTCCAGCACGGTGTGATCGCTGGAATTCGCCATGACCTCTATGGACTCATCCACGGGCATCAGATCCTTGCAGCTGCCGATGTCGGCGCTTCCCAGATCTATTATCGCCCTCTTCCTGAGTCCGCCCTTGCTGGCGGCCATGACGTCGCCTCTCCAGTTCAGACCTCCGCCAGACAGGTCCATTTCCCTGACCTTGATCTCGGCGATCTGGGCCTTTAGTCTGAAGGAGTGCTCGTCTCTTCCCTCCAGCTCGATCCCTCGGTTTATTCTGAAGGTTACGGGGTTGGCTATGGTGCCCCCTGCCCTGATGTGATTTATCTCCGGCGGAAGCGGTTTGCCCGGATAGATCCACAGCAAAAGCGAGGAGTTCCCTCCGGACACGATCTCCAGCTTGCGGCCCAGGGTCTTTTGGACTGATCTCACAGCCTCAGCCAGGAATTCCAGTTTCTCCTGGTCCGGATCCACTCCGCTGACGCAGCCCCAGTTGGTGCCTATGCCCATGAGCTTCAGACTGGGAAGTTCCTCAGCCAGAACACAGAGCTCCGTGAGCTCCTCCAGCCCCTCGGCACCCTCTCTCTTGTCGCCGCAGTCCAGCATGATGATGACCGAATGGATCCTGCCCTGTCTGGCAGCCTCCCTGTCCAGCGCCTCCAGGATGCACCTCTCGGAGTTGAGGCTGATGTCCACATATCTCACCACGTCCTCCAGTTCGCACTCCATGGGTATCCTGACCAGCATGGTTATGACCGAGCTGTCCTTTTCCTTGATCTCCTTCAGATGCTGTACTCTGGAGCTTCCTATCTGGTCGCAGCCTCCCTGAGCGTAGGCTTCAGCCACCTTCACGTCGCCGTCCGCCACCTTGGTCACGCCGCAGACCCTGATCCCCATGGCGTTCATCTTTTTGTTCATCGCCATGGAATTCTGTTTTATGGCCTTCAGATCTATCTCCAGTACCGGGTATCTCTCCATACCTTCCCTCACTAAAACAAAAATTTCGCGGGCAGCGGCTGCCGCCCGCTTTACACTTAAAGAAATTCCGGATAGAAGTTATCAGACACCGAAATTGTAGGCTGCGGTGCAGGATCCAGTTCTCTGCCTTCAAGTCCCAGGATGACTTCCGGTCTTACCCAGGGTCTGTCCTGAATCGCAGAGGTTTCCTGATGGGTCAGATATCCCTTGTAGCACGTCAGGCTCCTTCTCAGATACCCGTCCCTCGCCATGGCTTCCTTCAGCCCCAGGTTCATGATGTTCCTGAAATGTCCCAGAACGCCTGCGGCCAGGGATTTGGACGTGGAGCCAGCAATGGCTCCGGGTATGTTGGCCACACAGTAGTGTACCACGCCCTCTTCGATGTATGTGGGGTCCTCATGGGTGGTCTCATGGAAGGTCTCGATGCAGCCATAGTCATTGCTTATATCGACTATTACCGATCCTCTTCTCATCGAGCGCACCATCTCACGGTCGATCATGAAATCTTTTGCGTCCTTGGGCCATCTCACGCTGTTGATGACCAGATCAGTGTTCTTTATCTCAGCAGAAAGGTTCGCCTTGTTGGACATTATGGTGTTGATCTTGCCGTCATACTTCTGCTGAAGGTCCCTGAGGATGCCTATGTTGATGTCCGCCACAGTTACCCATGCACCCATGTTGACCAAAGTCTCCACGGCAGCCTTTCCGACAGTTCCCGCTCCGCACACCAGCGCCTTGATGCCCGGCGCGCCTGCGAGACCGCTTACGAACTTGCCTGAGCCTCCGTTGATGGTCATCATTGACCAGAGTCCCATGAAGGCGCCGGCCTTTCCGGCAGCCTCACAGTTGGGGGAACCGTACCTGTGTGAATCTTCCGCGGTTATGGCTATGACCTTCTTCTCAAGGAGCTTGTCCACTTCTTCCCTGTGCCCCGCCGGGTGCACACAGCAGAAGATTATCTGCCCCTCCCTCAAAAGATCATACTCCGAAGGCTCGATCTCCTTGACCTTCGCCACGAAGTCGCATTTGGCCCAGATGTCCTCGTTGGACTCCTCTATGATCGCTCCTGCTGCGGCGTATTCTTCGTCATCGAAGCCGGCCTTGTAACCCGCGTTTTTTGCGATGTGAACTTCGTGTCCGTCGCCTACCAGGACCTCCACCTCTGCGGGGGTCGCGGTGACTCTGTACTCTCCGTTCTTGATCTCTTTCAAAATACCGAAAACCATTTCAGCCTCTTTCTGGTCAATTATTCTTCGATCTTCTGTAAAGTCTTTCCTCTCAGACTGTTGTTATCTGTATCATATACTCCGATTCCCGTAATTGCAAGCACTATTGCGCAGAGCGGGCAAAGAATGGGAAGGAATGCATACGGCAGGTACTGCATAGCTGAGACCTCAAGTACTCCGTATGTGTAGATGGCCGCTGCCGACCACGGTACCAGGAAGGCGAATACCGTACCTCCGTCCTCCAGTGTTCTGGAAAGAACATAGGGTGCGACCTTTGCTTTCTTGTACTGCTCCTGGAATACTTCTCCGGGAAGCAGGATGGCCATGTACTGTGATGTGGTGAGCATTACGGTCACCAGGCAGGATATCAGCGTGGTGATGATGAGGTTCGCCGGTCTCTGGATGAGTTTGTGGATCTTGCCCAGAACGGCATCCAGAACTCCCATCTGGTACATGAGTTCTCCGAGTTCAAGGGTCAGTAAGCAGTAGACCACGGTGTTCAGCATGGAGCTGATCCCGCCTCTGTTAAGCAGCCTGTTTACGGCAGCATTCTCAAAGTCGCCGCTGAAACCTGTAGCCATGGATGTCACGATCTGCTGGAATGTGAACTGGGGCTGAGTGATCAGTCCTACCACCACTCCCAGGACGGCTCCTATGATAAGAGCCACCATTGCAGGCACTTTCTTGATGACCAGAACTATGGTGATGACCGGGATCAGAAGGAGCCACAGGTGAATGTTGAAGTTTGCTGCGATGACATCCATTACCTCATTGATGGTGGCAAGGCTCTCTTCGGTTGCTCCGCTGTATTTCAGTCCCATGATGAAGTACAGGATCACCGAGATGGTAAATGCCGGAACTATGGTCCACAGCATGGATCTTATATGGGTGAAAACATCGGTCCCCGCAGCTGCAGGCGCCATGTTGGTAGTATCGGAGAAAGGTGACATCTTGTCTCCGAAGATGGCTCCCGATACAGCCATTCCTGCGGTAAGTGCGGGATTGATCCCCATGCCGTATCCGATGGCCATGAAGGCTACTCCCATGGTCCCCAGAGCCGAGTAGGCGGATCCCGTAAAGAAGGATACGATACAGCAGACCACGAAGCCTACGGGAAGGAAGGATGCGGGTGTGAAGATCTTAAGTCCGTAGTAGATGATGGATGGGATAATGCCGGAGATCATCCAGCTTCCTACTATCATACCTACGGAGATCATGATCATCGCGACCAGAGCGCATTTTCTGAATCCGACGAGAACGTTCTCCTGAATGTCATCCAGACTCATGCCGAGTATGGCTGCGATAACTCCCATTGCGATGAAAGCCAATAAGAAGGTTACCATTGTGTTTAGTTTAAGAACTGCCAGACCTACAGCCATGATAGCCGCGACTATCAGGAAGATCACAATTGCGGCCGGAAAGCCGACTTTTTTGAATTCTCTTTTCATAACAAGTCACTCCTTTACCTGAAACTGTCCGGATCTAACCCTGCATCGGAGATCCACTTTTCATCGATTATGCCGTCTCTGAGTTCCTGTTTTATAATATCGGGATCTCTCTCTGTGACCGGACCATAACCCCCTGCGCCGGCTGTTCTCAATTCCACGATATCCCCAGATCTCAAAGGTATGTTTCTGGGTTTCGGATCGTACGATATAAGTTCCCCATCCCTGTAGATTCTCAGTGATGAATTTCCTCCTTCCTGTCCTCCCTCAAGTCCCCAGGGTCTGTATTTTGCGCGCTCTGTCGCGGCACTGACTGAAGTATTCCCACTTTCGTCTATCACCCTTATGGCTCTCACTATCCCTGTTCCGCCCCTGTACTTGCCTGCTCCGCAGCTGTTCTCGCTCATGGCGTACCTTTCCACCAGGAGCGGGTATTCCATTTCCAGGGCCTCGCAGGGAAGATTTGATGTGTTTGTCATGTGGACGTGCACCGTATCCAGCCCGTCCTTGTTGAACCTGGCACCAGATCCTCCTCCCACTGTCTCCACGTAGACGTAGTGTCTGTTGAACCTTCTGTCGTCACCGTCGAAGATCAGGAAGGACTGGGCGCCGTTCCCTGCGGCTACCACCATCCTCGGATCCATCTTGGAGAATGCCCCGAAGATAACGTCTGCGATCCTCTGCGTGGTGCTCTCACGGTCGGATACCGGTGCGGGCTCCGTGGCCCAGACCAGAGTTCCCGGCTCCGCCACGATGTTGATGCTGTCGAAGAATCCCGAATTGGCCGGGATGGAGTTGTCCAGCACCGCCAGCATGGAATAGTAGATGGTGGCCTTCAGTGCGCAGGGCACGCAGTTGTACGGGCCCGGCACCTGTTTGCAGGTGCCCGTGAAGTCAAAGGTGATGTTGTCGCCCCTGATGATGATCTTCACCTTGATCTTCAGGTCCTCGTGGCCTGCTCCGTCGCTGTCCATGTAGTCCTCGAACTCGTACTCGCCGTCCTTAAGTTCGGATATGGCGATCTTGGATTTTTTCTCGCCGTATTCCAGCCACTTGACGCAGAATTCCTCATATGTCTCAAGGCCGATCTTGTCGATGAGCTCGATGAGCTTGTCGTTGCCGTACTGGTTGGTCAATATCTGGGCGTTCAGGTCGCCGTGCCGCTCGTACTTCATCTGGAAATTCAGCATGATCAGATCCATCACGTCCCTGACCAGCTTGCCTCTGTCGTAGAGCTTGATCACCGGGATTCTGAGACCTTCGTCATATACGGTGGGGCCTCTTCTGGACCTGTCGGCGTGGTGACCGGTGTTGACCATGAAAGCCACCAGCTTGCCCTTGTAAAATACGGGCTTCAGTATGACTATGTCGGGAAGGTGGGAGCCGCCGCCGGTGTAGGGGTCGTTGGCGATGAAAACGTCTCCCTCGTGGATCTCACTCTCGTCATACTTTTCCGCCAGGATCTCAACCGCTCCCGAAAGAGAACTGAAGTGGAGAGGAATGTGCTGGGCCAGTGCCAGCAGCTTGCCCTGGGGGCTGAAGATGGCCACCGAAAGGTCTTTTCTTTCCTTGATGTTGGTGCTGTATCCGGTTTTTGTGAGGATGACTCCCATCTGCTCTGCGATGGACGTCATGCCGTTGGCAATGATTT
Organism: uncultured Peptostreptococcaceae bacterium; assembly: GCA_905235115.1. GTDB lineage: Bacteria > Bacillota > Clostridia > Peptostreptococcales > Anaerovoracaceae > RUG754. Next base: position 3,612 of record CAJOKT010000015.1, on the reverse strand, counting down.
CAAGGGTGATTGAATTTATCTCACTCATCGTCATCACCTCCTTTCGATCTCTCGATGATCATGTTCAGATACTTGTCCACCACAGCGTACTGGTTCTCCAGGATCACCGTGGTGCTGTCCATCTGTTCCACGATGGCCGGTCCCGGAATGATGTTTCCGCAGGCCAGAAGATCTCTGTCGTAGAGTGTGTAGTCCGCAAAACATCCGCCTCCCTCGTAAACTCTTCTGGAACCGATCACGGCCTTTGAGGGATCCTCACCCACGTACTCCTCTTCATTCACCAGCGGAAGGATGATGTTTCCGATGGCCGAAAGGCCGAAGTTAACGATCTGTACCGCATCATCAGAGCTAAAGGAGTACAGCCTCTCGTAGGTCTTGATGAAGGCTGCTCTCAGTTCCTTTTCATCGGTGATGGCGTCGATGTCCACCGGAACTCTTATCTCGTGGTTCTGTCCCTGATATCTCATGTCAAGGAAATACTCCCTGTCACGCTTTTCCATGGGGATGTTCTCCTGTGCGTACCATTTCTCGGCTTCCTTTTCCAGATCTCTGAACTGGATCCTGAAGCTCTCCATACTGTCCGCGTCAAGGTTCATCACCCTGGTCTGTACGAAGTCCCGGCGCATGTTTTCCGTAAGAAGCCCGTAGGCTGCCAAAAGTCCCGGGGCACTTGGCACCAGAGCCTTTTTGATGTTCATCTCTTCGATGAGCTCAGCCGCATGCAGCGGTCCGGATCCTCCGAAGGGCACCAGGCAGAAGTCGCTGGGATTGTATCCCTTGGCTACCGTCACGTTCTTGATCTCCTTGATGATATTGGAGTTCGATACGGATATTATTCCCCTGGCGGTCTCCATGACGTCCATGCCGATCTTGTCCGCCAGCTTCTGAACAGCCTTGAATGACAGGTCGCTGTCGATGGGAAGTCTGCCGCCGAGAAGGGTCTTGTTGTTCAGATGGCCCAGTACCACTCTGGCGTCGGTGATGGTGGCCTCCTGACCTCCCAGCATGTAGCACGCCGGTCCCGGATCAGCTCCTGCGCTCTTGGGACCCACCTTCAGTATTCCCCCGGAATCTATCCAGCCGATGGATCCTCCTCCAGCGCCGATGGTGCTGATGTCGATGGACGGGATCCTTACGGGATAGCCGGAGATGGTCTTCTCATCGGAGGCCTCCACGCTTCCCGCCACCACCAGACTTACGTCGGTGCTGGTACCGCCCACGTCCACCGTGATGATGCTGGTCTCGCCTGCAAGGTCAGTGAGGTATTTTGCGCCCACCACGCCGGCTGCAGGCCCGGACAGGGCTGTCTTCACCGGGTACTGCATGGATTCCTCAATGGACATCAGTCCGCCGTTGGAGTGGTTGATATAGGTGTTCATGATGCCTATATCCTCCAGGGTCTTCTTGAGGTTGTTCATGTACTTCTTGACTTCGGGTCCCACGAAAGAGTTCAGCACGGTCCCGCAGAGTCTCTCGTACTCTCTGAACTGTCTGGACAGGTCGCTGGACACCGTGAGGAAAGTATCAGGCAGCTTTTCCCTGATGGCCTTCTGGATCTTTTCCTCGTTCTCGCTGTTGATGTAGGCGTTAAGGAGCATGACCGCAACAGCCTCGGCGTTTACTTTTTTGAGCTCCCCGATCACCCTGTCGATCTCTTCGTCAGTCAGTGGTGTGATGATCTCGCCCGAGTACTTCATTCTTTCCTTGATCTCGATTCGTTTCTCACGGCGGATAAGGGTCCTCACCTTATCTGCCTGCATGTCATAGAGGTCCGGACGCTTCTGTCTGCCGATCTCCAGAAGATCTCTGAAACCCTCGGTGGTGACCATGGCTGTATCAGCTCCTCTTCCCTCGAGGATGGCGTTGGTCGCTACCGTGGTACCGTGCATGAACCTGGTGACGTCCCCGCCCTTAAAGCCGTAGTTTTCGGCGATTACCTTCACACCTTCCACCACTGCCTCAGACTGGTCATGCACCGAGGACGGAAGCTTGTATACCATGAGTTCCGCAGTCTCTTCATTGATCGCACAGATATCCGTATTGGTGCCCCCTACATCGACACCGATTCGGATCCTCTTGTTCTCCATACAATCACCTTCTTTCGAATAAATATTCCTTTATCCTAACATAAATATAATCTTGTATTGTTATAGAAACAAGGATATAATTGTTTATATAAGTATACATTGTAATTTATATATAGGTGTGGATCATGGAAATATTACAGCTGAGATACTTTCTGGAGCTGGCCAACCGGCAGCACGTGTCCAAAACCGCGGAATACCTGCACATCTCCCAGCCCTCGCTGAGCTCCACCATCAAAAAACTGGAGGATGAGCTGGGTGTGCCCCTTTTCATCCGAAGCGGAAGAGGCATCGTCCTTTCCGACTACGGCAAGGTGTACAGAGACTACGCAGAAGATGCCCTTCTGGCTCTTGAGAACGGGCGGAACGTCATGAAGGAGATGCGGGGAGAGCGGGAAAACACCTTTAAACTGGGGATGCTGAGCCCCTACGTGTGGGGCGACCTTCTCAGCGCCTTCATGAAGGAATATCCTAAGATCAAGATCAGCAGATATTCCTATGAAGGAAACACGTACATATCAGGGCTTCTGGACAACAAGATAGACCTTTATATCGGCGGCATAAACGTGACCAACGATCCCCGTCTCCACTACGACACCCTCTACGTGGATCAGATGGTGCTTCTTGTAAATAAAAAGAACCCCCTGTACAAGCTGAATGAGGTGGATCTCAGATTCTGTGAGAACGAGAACTATATCAATCTCGGCGAGGACACAAATCTCCAGCAGTTCATAGACACACTTTACGCCGCAGCCAACTTCAAGCCCAACGTCATCATGGAATGCGACTACACCCTGCGTGACCAGATGGTGATCGACAACTACGGCGTGTCTGTAACCACAAAGAAAGCCACGGATCAGCTCAAAAGCCGGGAGGTCAGGGCCGTCAGGATCGTATACCCGCCCTACAAGAGACGGCTTGGCCTGGTCTGGCGCAAAAACATGTACCTCACATACGCCCAGCGCAAGTTCATAGAGTTCGCAGATAACTACTATAAAGGTTGACAAAAAGACCCCCGCCGGGGTCTTTTTGATCTTATGATAAGTATCCGTGTCATACCTCCCTCATGAGGTATTTATAGTAGTCCACCGCTCTCGTCAGAGTGGAGAGATCCGGGCACTCGTCGGTTCCGTGATCCCGGATTCAAATCACGGGTCCGGCACCTCCATCTCTATGTCATATCTCTTTGCGATCCTATCTATGGCCTTGAAGGAAGCCTCGCGTCTCTGGTGGGAGAACCTCATGTTCCCCACTACCCAGGCCTCCCAGGGGATCACGTTGGTGCAGCATTAACCCTGAGCCATGGTGAATGCCACAGTTGTCCTGAGAAGCGCCAGATCTTTCCACCATCTCTATCTCCGCTGAAGGGCTCAAAAACTCCTTGTCGATCTCTGATAATGGAAAAGAGCCGCGGGGCTGTGCCCTGCGGCTCTTTAGAGTGTGATGAACTATAAATAACTATCCAGTTATTTTACCTTTTTCTGATGAGCCTTCTCACCGCAAGGATACATACCGCTGCCATGGCCAT
>CAJOKT010000014.1 GCA_905235115.1 uncultured Peptostreptococcaceae bacterium | reverse complement strand
TGATCTGACAGAGCATATCGATGAGGACAGCGTATCGGTACAGTCCCTTTGAGAGCCGGGAGGCGATAGGACGTACCTCGTCACGGATCGTTTTCGCCAACTCCTCCGATATGAAGGAGTGAGGCTGGTCGGTTACAAGATAGTCGATATAGCAGTCCAGCGCCTTGCGGACGAAGGAGGAGAAGGAATCCACCTTCGCTTCTCCGAAAAGGATATGGCATCGATGAAGGATTTCTTCATCGAGATAGACGGTCGTTCTGACCGGATTCTTTCGTTCTTCCATTTTCAACATTCCTTTCTGCATCCTATGGATTCACACTTGTTTTTCTCGCCAAACACGGCGATTTACGGTTTTCCTCACACAATCGGGGTGTGACAGCACCGCAGGGGCGCCACCATACAAATTTGACAGGAGGCTTCCGCAAACCCGCCAAACACGGGCGTTTTCCTCGGTCGGCGTTGCCGTCCGATGTGAACGGGGGCGGTGTGAGGCGCCGCCCCTTTCACCTGCTCGTTTCTCGACCCTGGGATTTCAACTCGGGTTTTCCTTCTCCCGTCAGAATACACAGGGGGGAACATTTGCGATTCCTTCGCACACATTGCCTTACATCCTCTCTGCGGGTACATTCTCGCCTTCGCCGGGAAAAGCGGACACAGGGCGTTCTGTGGGCTTACGGCGGGCGGGAAAAGAAGAATGCAACAATGCAGAGGAGCCCCATCTCAATCTTCTTTCTCTGTCATCTTCAAGAATGCACAGAGGACACCTTGCAATGTTGCAATCTTCATTCGGGGAGCGACCACACCCAACTCTTGCCGACCTTCCTTGTAACGATGCCAGAGATATTCTTCTTCGCCTCATTGACGGTGCGGCGTGAAATATTCTTTTGCTGTGCTCTGCGGAAGATTTCCTCGCATGGAACCTCTGCACCGGTCTCCAGCATCGTACAAATCAGTTCCTCTGCTGCTGCCGTCTTTGTTTCCTGCGAGATCCCGTAGAGCAGTTCCTCAGCAGAGATCTCACTGTATCCGTCCAGCCAGCTGAAGCCTGTTTCATCTCCCAAGGAGAAGGCCAGAGACTTTCCCTCCGGTGCAAGAGAAGATTTGTCATGGACGAGGACACGCACGTGCGGTTCCTTCTTCAGCCGTCCGATCAGAAGGACGCTCCGTGCCGCCGCGCGGAAGTCGATGGAGCCGAGTCCGCGGTAACTGCTGTTCGATCCCATCGCCTTGTTCAGATGACCGACCAAGACGATGGCGCAACCTGTCTGGTCTGCGATGGCGGCAACCTTTTTCAGGATGGTACGTACCTCGTTGGCGCGGTTCATATCCACCTTCTCTCCCACGTAGGCCTGTACGGGATCGAGGATCATCATCCGCGCGCCGGTTTCTCTGATGGCGGATTCGATCCGCTTGTCCAGCAGAGAAAGAGAATGTTCCTGCTCGTCGATACAGAAGATCCTGCTCTCATCGGCGCCTGCGTCTATGAGCCGCGGCTTGATGGTGTCTCCGAGACCGTCCTCCGCTGTCTGATAGAGAACGTTGAACGGCTCGTGTTGCACCATGCCGGGAAGAGCTTCTCCGCGAGAACAGGCTGCAGCCAGACGGAGAGCAAGCGTTGTTTTCCCCTCACCGGGATCACCCTGGATCATGGCAAGCTTTCCGAAGGGGAGATACGGATACCACAGCCAGTTCACCGGCTGCAGTTCGACCTCCGACATGCGGATCAATTGCAATTTGTTTTCTGTTGTCATGCTTGAATTCCTTTCGTAGTTTTTTCTTGTATGTTCAGCGTTGGCGCAATCATATGACCACCGCCTCCTTTCTGTTGGGCTCCCGAAGATGGGAGCCTATTTATAATGGAATTTCAGACGGAGCCTTTCCCGCAGGAGAGAAAGTTCAAGCGGCGTGCGGCGCCGTCTGAAAGAATGATGTGCTTTCCTGTATACCCGACGCCGTTCCTGTGCTCTTGTGTTTTCGACCACGTTTGATCTACTTCAACGCCTCGCTCGCCGTCCGCTTTTCAGCGGGCGCATTACTGCGCCTTTCTCTTGAGCACGGATTTTACGATCCGCTGTCATGGCAAGGTCATCTCGGGAGGTATCCCGTCGGCAGGATATTCAGTTGTTATGTGGAGGGAAAAAGATCCCTCTATGTGGTAGAGCACGGGAAGGGGCATTTTATACCCCTCACTCAAACTTTTTTATTCTCTTGCCTATGTATAGGAACGGATTTTCCATTTCGAGGGAGCAAATGACAAGTCCTCTCACCCTGTATTCCACACTTTTTTCTGATTTAACAACCGAGAAATTTAAAAGTCCCTCCAATTGGTAGAGCACGAGAATGACCCCAAATACAACCTTCGGTCAAAATGTTTATGAAATGTTTACATACTGGGAGCTCCTATTTGAATGGGAAAGCGTTTCCGCTTTTTAAGCGTCTGAAAATATGCTCTACTATGTATTCCACACTTTTCTTGGCGTTGTAGCGGATATCCCCACTTGTATAGGAATGAAAATCCTGCTTTGAACACCCCTGCGGTGCAGAATTAACAAAATGTTTACATCTGAAATGGATTCCTGCCAGAGGATAGACTGTTTTGTTGGCATCAATTGAAATGTGTGAAGTCTCTGCTCACTTGTATAGGGGAAGAAATCTATGTATTAACAGCCGCCTTTTTCATAACCATCTGTTTTCCAATTTGGGAACATCAAAAGCCGACCCACACAACTTTTCGCGAAGGAAACAATCCCTTGCTCGAAAGATATGTGGATCGGCTTTGGTTTCAAAGACGATCTCGGTGTGTTCGCCGAATGGATTTATGTATGGTATTCAGTTGTTGCATCCTGCGATGCTCGGTGATTGTACCGGAGATCCATAATTCTGTCAAGGCCATTGAAACAAAAAAGATTAAGGCGGAACACCCTAACCTTTCGAGAATACTTTATGCGAATACGAAGTAGATGATATAAGCACCGCCACCCTCTTCGCAGCAGATATTGAACTCCGTGAGTTCGTCCAATCCATACGCGCTGAGATTGCTGACTGTATGAAACCGGATATACTGCTCCAGGCTTGTTCGCAACGTAACACCCTGATTGTTTTCTGACGCTGTGACCGGATTCCACCATGTGGCATTCTGCGATGTCAGCGAGGCGTTCAGCTTATAGCCCATGCTCTTTCCGATGGCGATACAGTCAGAGCGGATTACACTGATATCAAATGGGTAATCGTAAGCGCTCTTGGGTTGTGGTTCTGTAGACGGCTCGATAGGAGCACGAGGCTCCGTTGGCTCCTCAGACGCTGACTCCTCTGGTTCCTGCTGAACGACTTCAGATTGTACGGTTTCCTTTTGCCGGGGCTCAACGTCTTCCGGCGGCATGAGAGGTTCGGGCTCTTTCGGCAATTCTTCTGTGACGGGGCGCTCTGACTCCGTAGGCCTGTTTTCTTCCGAATCGTTTACCTGTAGCGTTTCGGGTGCTGCAGACGCAACAGGCGCCTCTTTTTCCACTGAGTCTGCAGCCTCTATCACAGGCGAAGCAGAATCGGAATTGCTACCTTCTTCTGAGGCTGGCGTTGCTGACACCGCTTTCTCAATAATTGTCTGCCGGTCTTCGGTGGTTGTTCTGATAACGCTGGACTTGTCAGTGCTACAACCCAGCACCAGCAGCAGAAGCACGCACATGGATCCGATGATCAAGAGTCGGTTTCTCATGGAAACACCCCCTTAATCATCAATGGAGGGGATATCGTTCCCCTCCATTGCCTCATATGCGATTCTGGCGCCGAGCCGAAAACCGATGCAGAAAGCCTCACATTCGTTGAGCCCGTGCAACTCCGATTGACATTCCCGCAGCTTCTCATAGATTTCCTTTGCCTGTTCCGAGAGCATCGGCAAGAGGTTTTCCTCATGTCGGACAATGAGCGCACCCAGCTTGTGGAGCCTGCCACCGGGTTTTATGTCTCGCTCGTTGGGGGTGATATTTCCGTACCACAGTTCTTCCAGGATTTTCATCTTATCTGCCTCCTTTGCAGCACAAACACATACCACACAGGAGGCAGAAAGTCCAGAGAAAACCTGGCAGTTTTTAGAAAGAGTTTGATGAATTTCATCCGGATCAGTTGAATTTATAGGAGATTCGTGGTATAATACATTATATGTTTTTGTAAGCACTTGCAGGGAGGTGCCCACATGGCTGTCAGTTATAAGAAGCTCTGGAAGCTGTTGATCGATAAAGATATGAAAAAAAGCGATCTGGAGCGTCAGTCCGGGATCACTCATTACGCTTTAGGGCAACTTACCCGTGGAAAGGATGTATCCACAGATACCCTCGGTAAGATTTGCGCGACGCTGGACTGCTCAATTGATGATATCATGGAGTTTATTCCGGATCAGGAGGAAGCAAAATGATTGACCTGAACAATCTTGAGAAGTACCGGGAAAATAACCGCATCGAGGCAAAGAAAGCCTTGGGCGGCTTGCCCCACAGTATTTGGGAGACCTATTCCGCCTTTGCCAACACCCTGGGAGGCGTCATCCTGCTGGGCGTGGAGGAATACAAGGACAAGACCCTCCACACGGTCGATTTGCCCGATCCTGAAAAGCTGGTCAAGGAGTTCTGGGACATGGTCAACAATCCCAACAAGGCCAGCGTGAATGTACTTTCGTCGAAGGATGTTGTGATTGAAAACGTCAATGGGGATCACATTGTTGTGATCCAAATTCCCCGCGCCGACCGCACATATAAGCCCGTGTATGTGGATGGAAATCCGCTGAACACCTACCGCCGCAACGGCGAGGGCGATTACAAATGCACTGGCGAGGAGCTGCGTGCCATGTATCGTGACGCCTCCGTCAAGACCCAGGACATGCTGGTGTTGCAGAACATGGGGATGGATGTGTTCAACGCCGACAGTCTTCGAGGATACCGGCAGCGGATGCGTTTGTCCCGCCCCGGCCATGTTTGGGACACGCTGGGTGACGAGGAATTCTTGCTGAAAATCGGAGCCGCAGGGATCGGTGAAGACGGCAAAAAGCACCCGACCGCCGCCGGTCTTCTGATGTTCGGCAATGAGTATGACATCGTGCGGGAGTATCCACAGTATTTCCTGGATTTCCGCGAGGTCTATGACGACGTCCATCGCTGGACAGATCGCTTTGTCTCCTCCTCTGGAGACTGGAGTGGAAATGTATTCGATTTTTTCTTCCGAGCCTATAACAAGCTGCAGCTTGATCTCAAAGTGCCGTTTGAGATGGAGGGGCCTTTCCGCGTGGACGATACGCCGGTGCATCAGGCCGTGCGCGAGGCGCTGGCGAACTGCCTGGTCAATGCGGACTATTATGGCAGAGGCGGCCTCGTGATTATTAAGCGCCGGGGCGAGATCACCATGAGCAACCCGGGCAATTTCCGCATAGAGCTTGCTGCGGCGAAGGCCGGCGGCCTGTCTGATCCCCGCAACGGAACCATGCTGAAAATGTTTAATATGATTGATATCGGCGAACGTGCCGGCAGCGGCATTCCCAACATCTTTCGTGTCTGGCACGATCAGGGTTGGGTGGAACCGGCGATCACACAAAGTACGAACCCGGATCGTATCACGTTATCACTTGTTTTATCGCCGACAAGCACGGATAAATCGGCGATAAAAATCGGCGATAAGAGAAACTCGGCGATAAAATCGGCGAAAAGACAGATGATTATTGAATATCTGACCGACCATCCGGCGGCCAAATCCGCAGAGATCGCCGAATATGTGGATCTCAAGCCGTCGCGCGTCAGAGACTACCTTGCTGAACTCATCACCGAAGATATCGTTGTCGCCGAGGGCGGGAACAGGAATCGGACGTATCGGTTGAAAGCGTAGAATAAAAAAGGAGTTTCATAATGGACAATCATTTTAAGGAAACGTATGACAGGGCATCCATGCTGAAAGACATTTCGGATCGTGAGCAAATGATAAACAACTTTCGGCGCACAGGATATCTGGATCGGGATAAAGCTATTCAGAAAATACAAGAGCTGCGCTTATCTGACACCGACGTAGCCGCAGCTACCACAGCACGGCTTGCGATCAGTTCAACCCCGTTTTCACAGGTGTCGGATCAGGGGATCATAGCTGAATTACAAATGCAGGTAGAAATACTATCCGCAAAAACGCTGAAAATCCAACAATAACAGTTTTTGGTAGGATCCAGATGCCGACGCATGAATGAATCATAAAAAAGGAAAAGGCATTCATCATAGTTATGACATGCAGAAACTACTGTCAGAACGCAAAAGGAAATATAGAATCGGAGGATTGGATATGATAAAGGATATTATGGCGGCGAACGAGGCCGTTACACCGAACGCAAAAGAGATGGCGGTGCTCCGTGAGCATTTTCCGGCCTGCTTTGCTGCAGACGGAAGCTTTGATATAGAACGGTTCAAAGAATATCTATCCGATAAGGTGACGTTTACCAACGAGGGATACGAGTTACGGTTCCTCGGAAAAAACTATGCCCGTCTGCTGGCGTCGCTGGATACGACTACTGTCATTGTTCCGGATGAGGCGCACAACAGCAAACCGGAAAACGCTGATAGTCAAAACATCTACATCAGCGGTGATAATCTCGATGGGCTAAAGCATCTTCTCAAATCATATGAAGGGTCAGTGAAGTGCATTTATATAGATCCGCCGTACAACACCGGATCGGATGGCTTTGTGTATAACGACAGCTTCAATTTCACCGTTGAGGATCTGGCGGACAAACTCAGCATCAGTGAGGAACAGGCAAGCCGCATTCTCGATTTGACGAAACGAGGCAGCGCGTCACATTCGGCGTGGCTCATGTTTATGTATCCTCGGTTGATGCTTGCACGCGACCTTTTAGAAAAAGATGGTGTTATCTTTATTTCTATTGATGACAATGAGCAGAGCAATCTTTCACTTTTGTGCAACGATGTATTTGGCGAAGAAAACTTTGTCACACTGTTGACTTGGGAGAAGAAGAAAAAAGGCTCATATTTGGCTAACGATATTACCAACATAAAAGAGTATGTTCTCGTATATGCGAAGAACAAGGCCTTGTTCACCGGCTTGATCGGAGAAGTCAATACAGAAGAAGAAACGTATCCCTGCGTAAACGCCAGCAATGGTAGGGATATTAGGGTTATTCCAGCTGGCATAGAAAGCAAGTATCGAGAAAAAGATTTCACAATGAAAAAGGGCGAGATCATTTCGGATACAACGATGACTTTAGTTCTCCATTCTGATTTGATTATAAAAAATGGCGTCCTTGCCGAGGATCTCGTAATCGAAGGCAATTGGCGTTATGGCCAAGAAGCCATGACAGAATATGCGCGTGCAAAAGAGTTATATATCACCAGAGACTTGTATCTTCGCCGCATTGTCAATGAGCCCCGATATAAAGGCCTTAAGGATTTGCTGCTCCGGCTGGGAGACTCCCAAGAATCTGGCTACTCATATGAAATCGATCTTAATAATCTTCAGCAAAACGGCTGGGGGTCAAATGAGGACGCAGACGAGGAACAACGACTGCTATTTGGCGAACAGTCCTTAATGAGCTATCCAAAGCCTGTATTATTAATAATGAAATTACTCGCTTCGCTTCAAGAAGAAAGTATGATAGTGTGCGACTTTTTCTCTGGGTCAGCAACGACGGCAGAAGCGGTAATGCGTCTCAATACAAAGGGGAAGCGGATAACATATATTACAGTACAATTGCCTGAAAATATCGATGATAAAGTTGCGAACTCAACAGGCGATGATAAAAAGAATGCTGAACGGTTGAATGCATTCTTGGACTCCTGTAATAGGCCTCATACGCTCAATTATCTTGGTATTGAGCGCATCATCCGCGCTGCTGCCAAAATACGAGAGGAGTCCCCGGATATGACTGCCGATCTCGGCTTCCGTCATTTTACGCTTGTTGAGCCGTCTGTTGAAACGCTGGATAAACTGGAGAAATTTGAGCCGGAATCCGGATTCCTGCTTCAAAATACGGTTCTGCAGGATTTCGGCGTTCCGACCGTTCTTGCCACGTGGCTTGTCCGTGACGGATACGGGTTTACCGCACCTGTTCAGGCACTTGATTTCGACGGATACATCGGATATTACATGGATAAACACCTGTACCTGATCAATCCCGATCTGCATAACGAAGCGATTGCGGCCATTACAGAAAAGTATGAAACGGATGGAGCCTTTAATCCCGAAAACGTTGTTCTGTGCGGGTACAGCTTCACATGGACGGAAACGGAATCATTGAAGGTTAACCTTGCTCGATTGAAGGATACGGAAAAGAATCTGCGGATCAACTTCGACATCCGTTATTAAGGAGAACGGCAATATGGAACTAATACTCCAGCAGAACTTGCCGCACCAGCAAAGGGCGATTGATGCTGTCTGCGATTCGCTGGACGGCGTTATGATTACGCCGCCGGTACAGTTTTACGAAAACCCTCAAATCAATCTTGCGGACGGACGGCTGATTGCCAATCTTCGTTCGTTGCAAACGTCTGTGCCTGCAGAATACAGAAGTTCGGCAGAGGTCGGCTCCTGTCTGAACCTCGATATCAAAATGGAGACCGGCACCGGCAAAACCTATGTATACACAAAAACGATTTATGAGCTGCATAAACGCTACGGCATAAACAAATTCATAATCGCTGTGCCCTCTCTCGCAATCAAAGCCGGAACAGCGCAGTTTATGCGGGATGAGTATTCGCGCCGCCACTTTACCGACGGCTGCGGTTACGGCACTGAGATTGAGCTTGGTGTCCTTGAAGCACCAAAGAATAAGAAAAAGGGACGCAGTTATTTCCCGAGTGTTGTAAGCGACTTTATCAAGGGCAGCTGCCAGAACACAAAGAAAATCTATGTACTGCTGGTCAATATGCAGTTGATCACCAGCAATTCGCAGCGAGGCGGGAGAGATACTGGTCTGCTCTGGCGTGATGATTACGATTACGGCGCAGAAGGATTTTACAGGCCGTTTGACGCGCTCCGTGCGACGAAGCCCATTGTGATCATCGATGAGCCGCATCGTTTTTCCCGCGATCAAAAGGCTTTTCAGACGATCATGTCCGAAATACTGCCTCAGGCAGTGATACGCTATGGCGCAACTTTTCCTGAAACTACAACTGGGCGGGGCAGAAACAAAATCACAGTTAAGGACTATCAATATCTACTCTATGATCTTAACGCCTGTGAATCCTTCAATCAGGGGCTCATCAAAGGTGTTGCAAAGGAGCACTTTGAACCGCTGTCAAAGCAGGAAGAAAAAGTAAAGATACTCTCAATAGCCAGCAAAGAATCTGTCACGTTCCAGCGTAAAAAGAAAGACGACAGCACCCGGACGTTCACGCTGAAAACCGGTGATTCTCTTGGCATCGTCAGCGATGCCTTTGAGGGCATAACGATTCTTGCGATTACAACGAATACCGTTGAGTTCTCAAACGGCGTGATAAAGACGACCAGCGAGGAAATGGATGTTGACGTCTATATGTCGTCTTATCAGGAACAGATGATCCGGCTTGCGTTAGAGCGGCATTTTGAAACCGAGCGGGAGAATTTCTGCAACCGTTCCTTCAAAATCAAGACGTTGGCACTGTTTTTCATCGACGATATTTCTTCGTATCGTCCAGATGCTGACGGCAAGGCTCCATATCTGCTGACCGCGTTCGAGCGGCTGCTAAAAGAACGCATTGAAGCGGTAATGGCCTCTCTGAACGAACACGAGACGGAATATCGTGCATATTTGGAAGCATCGCTGGCAGATTTGTCGGCGTGCCATGCCGGTTACTTTTCGCAGGACAACAGTGATTCTGATGAGGAGATAGCGAAAGAAGTTGACGCAATCCTCAACGGGAAGAAGCAGTTACTGTCGTTCTGCAATCCCGACGGAACATACAATACGCTGCGGTTCCTGTTCTCAAAATGGACGCTGAAAGAGGGATGGGACAATCCCAATGTGTTTACGATTGCGAAATTGCGCTCCAGCGGCAGCGAAAACAGCAAACTGCAAGAAGTAGGACGCGGGTTGCGCTTGCCTGTTGATGAAAACGGCAACCGTATTTCCAATGAAGAATTCCAACTGAACTATATCGTCGATTTTACGGAAGCTGATTTTGCGCAGCGGCTCGTCGATCAGATCAACGGCGAGATCCCGCAGGCATCGGTATTGTCGGAAGATCGGATCAAAGAGGTTGCTGCAAAGCTCGGAAAAGATCCCGGCGCACTATTTGGAGAATTGCTGGGTAAGCGATACATTGACTGGCAGCGCAACATCATTTCTGAAAACAGATCCGCCTTCTTCGCGGAGTATCCTCAGTTCGCATCCGGTTTGTCTGCGGGAAAGGTTAAGGACAGAAACAAAGAAAAGCCGAAGCCCGTCAAAATACGGAAAGCAGTTTACAGCGAGATCCGTGAATTGTGGGAACGTATCAATCAAAGATATCTGCTCTTCTATGATCAGGATCTGGATGCGGATATGGAATCGGTTGCGTTATCCCTATTTGAGAAACCCGGTGTGTTCACGGACGTTGTTATGAGCAGCAGCCGTGATATCGTCCACAGCGACGGAACTCAAATGAGCACTACCACAGGTACCGGTGTGCAGTACACGGTAATGCGTCCGATTGCATACGGCATATTTCTCGCTCGGATCATGCGAGTAACAAGCATTCCGATTGCGACGCTGCATAGTGCAATGATTCAATATTGCGCAAAGCACGGAGCGGTAGATCCTAAGTACATCAACGAAAGCTCTGCCAGCGCATTCTGCGCCGAATTCCAGAATTGGAAGAATTCTCAGTTGCAGGGGCGGTTCCGCTATGTCAATAGCGGTACGCCTTGTGGAGCAACAGCTCTTACTTATGCTGATGGTTCTCCGAGAGAAGAAATTGCGCAGGGACGCATAGGCACAAAGATTGTCGAGGGCACGCCGAGCGCTAAATATCTGTACGATGCCTACGCCTACGATTCACCGCTGGAGAAAGACAACATCACAGCGGATATAGAGGAAGTGGTCGTTTACGGTAAAATTCCGCGTAGCAGTATTGCAATTCCCACGATTACAGGCGGTATGTACAGCCCGGACTTTATGTATGTGGTCAGGAAGGCGACCGGCGAAAAAGAGCTCAATATCATAGTTGAGACAAAAGATGTCGAGGGCAAGGACGTTCTGCGCGGAAACGAAGCCGCAAAAATCGAATGCGCCAAGGTGTTTTTCGAAATGCTGTCCCGCGACGGCTATGTCGTTCATTTCCGCGATCAGATCAACAACAAGCAGATGGCACAGATTATCAATGATGTGCTGAATGGTTAAGGCATAAGGACAGTACGTCTAAACTCGGGTAAAGAACCATGAATCCGGCATCAACGGGGCGTATACGCTGGACCGGGTTATGGAGATCTTGCGGGAACTGTGAAAGATACTGCATTTAAAGTCGAGAGAGCAGGTATGTAAATGGAGGCATATTGGAAAGATCTGGTTTCAACTGCACTGCGAGTGTTTCAGGAAAACAAAAACACAGATGCAATTTCTGTGATTAAAAATGGCGCTTTGGCCGTTGAATTCAATAATCATGATAATTGGAATGGTGGCATTGACTTTTGGGATATTGTGTTCCAATTGAAGTATCGCGATTTTACAGCAATAAGAGAGCGTAAAGACGCTGTGGAGAACGACCTTTTGACTGTTTTGGGTCAATTCCACACAGACGAGCGCAATCAGATTGCCAATGTGATGATACGGCCGTTCATAGAGCGATTCATTGACTGGCGGGCAGCGCTTCCGGCAACGAAAGAAATCACGATACAGCAGATAGAAGAAGAAAAGGAACTCCTAACGGCAATTGCAACCGGGACGTCATACAAAGATGAGGGCGTAGAAGAAGCGTTTCAGAAGCGGCACAGATATATCTGCACAGTGGCAGCAAAAGCGGGATTTGAATACCCAATCACATGTGACAGCCTTGCAGAGTGGTGGATACAGATAAGAGATGTTGGTGGCTATTCCGAGCGTCGAGCCCATATTTCACAGGTATTTGCGCCCGTACTGAAACTGCTCACGGAATCCGATGATTCTGCCAGTGTAGACTTTAACCAAATTGCTTCGAGATCTGGCACGATCCAAAAAGCCGTAGATGATGCGACGGTTTTTATCCGTGGCGGGAAATACGATTCAGCCGTAGACCGTATTCACACTGCGTTTCATGGATACCTTAGACAACTGTTGACAGATCATCAGATTGTTTATGGTCGAGAAGATAGCCTATCTGCTTTATATAATAAGCTTCACGACTACTACGGAAATAGTATTCAGCCGCCCGATGTGGCTGCGAGGATTAAAACAATTATGAGAAGCGGTGCTGGCATCATTAATGCTGTAAATGAGTTACGGAATAATAACACCATAGCACATCCAAATGGACCGCTGATTCAAGAAAGAGAAGCCCAGTTAGTAATCAGACTTGTGAATGTGATTGTTGACTATATTGAGGATGTGGAGAGAAGCTTGTATTGATATATGTGCTTCGTTTCCGATAATGAAAGCATTAGAAAATGGTAAAGGACAGTTGATATGAGATTTGTAAAAGTAATATATTTCGATGAGGGAACAGCTGCAGATTATATGCAAATCACGTCCGGAGGAGAGCTAAAGAAAACGACGGAGTTCATTGCGGATGTTACAGGTGATGCCGGGGCTGCAGCTCAAGCAGAAGTAAGTGTAAGCACAAAAGGGAAAGGGCTATCAACACTGTTTAAAGCATTGACTGGGGTAGGGGTCGAAGCCTCGCTTGAGGGGCATGCTGGTGTTGAAGCAAAGAAAGAGAAGATTGCTAAGACTATTCTGGAAAATACGCTGCTTGCCGACTTTGTCGAATTAATTGACACTGATTCCAAAAAGAAAAAAGATGAAAACAAAAAGCACACCGCAATTAAGCAGTTTGAAAAAGTCAAACTATTTCCACAAGCCAATTCGTTTTCTTATATGATGCTAATGGCACCTTTTTTCACGATGATCGACGGGAATGTCCCGATTAATGGAGAAAATGGAGAAAGGTTTACTATTGATGTGTCGAAGATTGAGGCCGCTATCTCACGTGGTCGCGGATACTATGAATTCATTGCTGTTCTCGATGGAAAAGAAACTATTTTCAGATTTAGCAGCATGGCATTTCGGAACAACTATACAATGTCGGATATCCCGAAGATGCAACTATCTTTATATGCTGTAAACGTTGGTACAACTGACAAGAAAAAGTTGGATTTGACAAGTGAATTCCAATTTGGCGTTGTAACAAAAGACAGAATTGAATATGATGATAAAGCATGCGGAACGGCAGAACCAGAGCAGATTGATGTGTACGATGTAATTATAGCGGGGATAGCAGAATAATATGGAAAAGATTATCATTCATTTTGGATCCGATTCTGACTTTAGCAAACTAATAGAAAACGTTGATTCGTATTATACAATCGGCGATGTAATCAAACATATCAGCAAAGAAACAATTGCAATTGAAGGGGCAAGCAAGCATTTCGAAGCGCCACTGGATGTTGAAAATCTAATAATCTATACTGATGATTATGGTGGAATTAAAGAGTGGGCTATCTTGGGTGTCTCGAACAATATTTTTGAAAACCCCCGTATTCAGATAAAAAATCTGTTTCTAAACAACCCTCCCAAAAAATTCTATGACGACGTGAAAAAAACATATCCCGATATTATTTCTGAGTCAACGTCTGATCGACCATCCCTTGATTTGGAAATACTTAAGGGGATTGCATCTGATTATTCAAACATAGTTATAGGTCAGCCAAATGTCCTTCGCAGACTTTTGCCGGCGTTGTATTCTCTGGTAAATCCGCAGAGAAAAAAGCCTATTACAATACTGTTTTTGGGTGATTCAGGTGTTGGAAAAACAGAAACTGCGAAATTCATCAACTCTAAATTTGGCGGAGAAATGTTGCGTATACAGTTCTCTATGCAACAGACAGGAGAGGCGTATAAGTATATATTTGGAGGAGAACATGGAGAGGACAGTTTTGCTCGAGAACTGATTCGAAGAGAGTCAAATGTTATTTTGTTAGACGAGTTTGATAAGGTAAATAGCCTCTTCTATAACGCCTTTTACCAAATGTTTGATGAAGGCTTATTTGTTGATAAAAACTATAGTGTAAATGTTGAAAGGTGCATCATCATTTGCACAAGTAATTATAAGTCTGCAGAAGAAGCAGAGAAATGCCTCGGATCTCCTATTTTTTCACGGTTTTCAAAGGTAATTAGATTTGATGAGATAAGCATAGAGAATAAGCTGAAAATTGCTACCAAAAACTACAATGTGCTCTATGCTCAATTGAGCGGTGAAGATCAAAAACTAATAGAAAGAAACGTGGTTTTAAACACCTTTTTAGAGGCAATCCGGCGTGGTTACTACAAGAATATGCGTACGTTAAAAAATGACATAGAGGATGCCCTAAATATTGAAGTGTTAAAAGCCAGAGGTATCTTAACTTCTGATACCACGGCTGGAGAATGAGAGTCTAAACTTCGAGTGTATCGACTCGCTGACTGGTACCTTATTGAACGACGAAGGCTTAACGGCAGTAAGTAATTACTATGGCCTGTTGTTGCACAAGCAATAGTGCAGTCAACTCTTATAAAAAAACGAATTCATTCATTACAGCACAGGCACCACAGACCATTTCGATCTGTGGTGCCTGTGTTTTCCGTACCGGCTTGCCGACCTGTCACATAGTTGCCCTATGAGACGGTGCAGTGAAGGGGTCTGTTTTTACTAAGGTCTGTTTTCAGATTAGTTTGTGAACGTCTTCTCTACCAGAACTTCACCATCATATGTGTAGATGACGGTGACGGTGATCCCGGTGATCTCTGTTGCTTCCTCAAGGTCGGATGCAACACCCTTGAAGGTGTCAGCCTGCTCGTCGAGGGCTTCTGTCAGAGCTTCGATCATGGTATCGGACTTGGCTGTCTCGGCGTCAATGTCCAGAACGATCAGATCATACTTGTAGATCAGGTTGTTTCCTTCGAAGAGAACTTCCATTCCGTCTTCGATTTCAACGGAATCCATCTCTTCAGGATGGTCGGCGATCCAGGTCTCAAGAGTCACTTCCTTCTCGGGCTCTGTGCTTTCACTGCCTCCGCTGTTGCTTCCGCTTCCGCCGCAGGCCGTGAGAGCCATGCATGCCATAACGAGTACCAGTAACAGACAAATAGTGCTTCTTTTCTTCATAATTTTCCCCTCATTCTCTTTTTGATATAAGACTATTGGAGATCATCCTCCCCACGAATAAAAGACTACAATATTTTGCTTTATTTTGCAAGTGGGGAATTAAAGATATCTTTTCACCCACACCTTGCCTGAGCTTCTGGAAGTCAGGCAGTTCCTCAAGTTCTTCATCCTTTATCCCAGAAGGAAGTCTCTCAAGGTGAACAGCAGAAGAAAGGCGACGAACATGAAGATGATGACAGGCCATGGGCCGGATTTTTTGCCCCGGTCTCTCAGTCTGTCCCTGAGCCGAATCGCCAGGTTCCTGCCTATGGAGAGGATGAGAAAATAGGTAACAAAGCTGATGACCGCCTTCACCCCGGGACCCGGGTCTCCCGATTCCTGAACCGAACCGACGACGAAAATGACCAGCAGCACAAGTGCGGCCGCCACAAGGATCCACTCGACGATCAGCGATCCGCTGTCATCGGCGAGACCTCCGCCTGCTTCGATGCTGACCTCGCCGTTGTGCACCCACAGGGCATAGCGGACATAGGACACCAGAAAGCTCATGGGAAGAAGGATCATGGCCAGGAGACCTGCCTTCAGGGACAGACAGCCGGGTGTTGAGAATACACCCGCCATCGCATCCCCGAACACTGCGAAGAAGATGGCGAACAGAAAGATCACGGCGAAGCCGAACAGGTTCTCGGCCCCCATGGAATCCTTTATGGAGCGGAGCTTCAGCCTGTCATCGGTCTCTATGGGAACGGCATCAGGATTCTCGTTATAGTAGATCTTTTGCTTATAGTAGTCGCAGGCCTTGACCCATCCGGCAGCGGATATGTACTCCTACAGTCCCTGAGTCTCAGGATCCACTCCCGGGGCGTATTCCGACGCGCCCGGATCGAAGATAACCTGCACACAGCGTGCCTTCGGCAGGCAGCTTCTGTACTTGATGGAAAACGGACCGACCTTGTCGACCAGCCACCCCTTCTCAGACTCATCCGTGAGCTTTCGCTCAAGAGCTCTGAAACCATAGGGGACGAAATAGTTTAAACTGATTATTACGCTCATATGATATCTCCTTTCATGATCTCCTCATAATCTGCGATCTGTTGTTTGAGCCTGTCCGTCTCCTGGGCGAGGACGGACCTGCCATCCTCCGTAAGCACGTAGTTCCTGCGCTTGCCCTGGGCGCAAGTCTCCCGGATGTAGCCCTCCGAGGAGAACTGGCTCAAAAGGTTGTAAAGGGTGCCAGGGCCGATCAGGACCCGGTCCCGGGTCATCTCCCGGACCTTGTCCATTATATCCATGCCGCAGCACTCTTCCTTGAGGCACAAAAGGATATAGAACATCTGCTCCGTGAGAGTCTGGAATTTATTTCTGGCCATGGCGGCCTCCCTTCAATATAGCTAATATCGATTATCGATAATCTGTAATTCGATGATATATCGATTATCGATATTTGTCAAGGGTTTTTAAGAAAACAGACTCCCTCCTGATGTTTTGCATGAGAAGGGGCTGTACTAAGAGACGACTCCGTTTTGCAGATGATATCTTGCAAGTACCTTACCCTGGCTTTAAAGTATTGATTGATTACCCAATTTTTGCCTCCTTTTTATTAATACTATTCTGGGTTATACCTGTCGGTTTTATCCCAGATCGTGCAGTCCCCCGTGCAGGATCCTGTATTTGCTCCCTGCAGGTATCCTAAACAGCCCAGTCCCACGTGCAGGATCCTGTATTTGCTCCCTGCAGGTATCCTAAACAGCCCAGTCCCCCGTGCAGGATCCTGTATTTGCACCCTGCAGGTATCCTAAACAGCCCAGTCCCCCCTGCAGGATCCTGTATTTGCACCCTGTAGGTATCCTAAACAGCCCAGTCCCACCTGCAGGATCCTGTATTTGCCCCTGCAGGTATCCTAAACAGCTCAGTCCCCCGTGCAGGATCCTGTATTTGCTCCCTGCAGGTATCCTAAACAGCTCAGTCCCCTCTATGGGATCACGAATTATCATAAAACTATGATCCCAGATTGCTCAGCCCTCCCTCTGAGATACTTTTTGCTCTCAATAGTGATCCTATAACGGTCAGCCCTGTTTTTAGGATCACCAGTTGTCGTAAATCTATGATCCTAAATCGATCATCCCCAAATCCAGGATAACAATTACTCTCAAATAGGTATCCTCATGATATCTACGCTTGATTCAGGATCATTTTGATCTGTCAACTTCCTGTTGACGTACACCTAATAGACCATATTGTTCACCGGTAAAATGCAATATGCCGGAAATGTATACGATCTGCGCAAAACATCCGCCCCGCAGCACCTCGCACCCCACACAAAAGAAAGGAGATGTCTCAAAAGATGTGAAACAACATCTTTTGAGACATCTCTGTTATTATTTCATGCTCAAGGCGGATGTTTTGCGCAAGGGGTGTCTCCTCGCTGTCACAGTGCCCTTGGGAACCATCTCGACATACAAAAAACAGCCCTCTTCCCTGCTGTCTTGCAGTGAAGAGGGTGTTTTGCGTCTGAACGGTTATTTCTCTTCGTTAGGATACGGCTCCAGGAATGCGTGGAAGTGGCGCATGGGGAGGTTGTGTCCCCAGACGATCCTCATGTTGGGGATGCTCTCCCTGTCCTCATATAGCGCCTTGACCGCGGCGATGACGTAGTCCAGGTGCTCCCGTGTGATCCTGCTCCTGTCGATGCAGAAGCGTACCACGTTGGCCACCTCAGCCTGCTGCTCAGGAGTTTTTAGGTCGTACTCCATGGAGTAGTCCCCAAGCTCCGCCACGCGGATGCCGTAGCGCCTGATCAGCTCCAGGGAGAATCCCTCGCCGGCGAAGGTCTCGTGTCCCCGCTTGTGGTCAAAGAACTCGTCCATGTTGATGTAGACGGCATGTCCGCCTGCGGGAAGGACCACGCCCTTGATGCCGGCCTTATAGAAGCCGTCGGCCAGGTATTCCACCTGCTTCACGCGCTCATCCATGTAGTTGAAGTCACAGGATTCGTAGAGTCCCGTGGCCAGAGCCATGATGTCGCGGCCGGACATTCCGCCGTAGGAGTCGTTTCCGTAGCAGGAGATCTGCTTGACCTTGAGGAGCACGCCCACGTCGGTCTTGACGGAGCCGTCCTCGTTGAAGTCCGAGAAGTTTTTCCAGAAAAGCCCCCTGTCCCTGAAGGCCAGCATTCCGCCCATGTTGGCGTGGCCGTCCTTCTTGGCGGACATGCAGAAGCCGTCGCAGTACCTGAACATCTCGGTTGCGATCTCGGCGATGGACTTGTCCCCGTAGC
Source organism: uncultured Peptostreptococcaceae bacterium (assembly GCA_905235115.1). Classification (GTDB taxonomy): domain Bacteria; phylum Bacillota; class Clostridia; order Peptostreptococcales; family Anaerovoracaceae; genus RUG754. The sequence continues at coordinate 53,989 of CAJOKT010000014.1, read as the reverse complement.
CCTCTTCATTCATCTTGATGAAGTAGGCGTTCTCCGCCCATCTTGCAGCGTCGAATATGTAGGGGATGTTGTAGCTGTGGGCGATCTGGCTGACCTCTCTCAGGTTGGCCATGGACACCGCCTGGCCGCATACCGGATTGTTGGTGATGCAGGTGAAGATCAGGGGCACGTTCTCCGGGCCCACCTCCTCGATGAGAGCTTTGAGCTTCTCAGTGTCCATGTTGCCCTTGAAGGGATTCTTCGGATACCTGCCGCCCTCCGGCACCTCGTAGAGGAGCTCCTTGTTGTACAGGTTCCTGGGAACAGAGCCCATCTGCTTGATGTTTCCCTCTGTGGTGTCGAAGTGACCGTTAGAAGGAATCGTGAACACCTTGCCCGGGTGACGGGAGTTCAGGATATTCCTGACGATCTCCATGAGCACGGACTCTGCGGCCCTGCCCTGCTGGATGATGAAGGAGTTGGGGCGCTCCATCTGGGCGGCGCCTCCGTTGAAAAGTCCGCCCTCATACTCGCAGAGGTAGACCTCATCCATCATCTTTTCCACGTCCCTGCAGTCAGTTCTGACCAGGTCGATGACCTTCTTCCAGTTTTTCTCGCCTCCCCTTTCAAAAATGTCCCTGAAGGTGTCCAGCAAAACATAATAGCCGGTGTTCCTGCCGTAGGCCTCGTCTCCCATGAAGAGGGAGGCCCACTGGTAGTTGGTCATGGCCGTGGTGCCGGAGTCCGAAAGCATGTCCACCGTCAGCATGCCCGCCGGGAAGGCGAACTCGTTATAGTGGGTGGCTTTGAGGGCTCTTTCTCTCTGTTCCACGGTCACCTCAGGCAGGTCTCTTACGGCGAAACTGAAATGTCTGGGCGCAGGTACGTTAAGGGGATATTCTTTACTCATTTTATACATGACCTCCGATTACTTTGCTTTATGTTTCATTCCCGGCGGCTGCGGGCCGCCGATGTTTTGCGCCTGATGCGGTCAGGCTATGGCTATCTCCAGGGCGATCTTCATCATGGTGGTGAAAGTGTTCTGCCTCTCTTCAGGAGTCGTAACCTCTCCTGTGAAGGGATTGTCCGAAATGGTGCAGATGGCCAGAGCGTTCTTGCCGGCACGTGCTGCGTTCATGTAAAGCGCGGCAGCTTCCATCTCAGTGGCCAGCACGCCCATCTTCTGCCAGTCCTTCAGGCTCTGCGCGTCATCGTAGAAAATATCCGAGGAATACAGATTGCCCACGATGGGATCTATGCCCATGTCTCTTGCCACGTTAACGGCCTTCTCCAGGAGCTCGAAGGAGCAGATTGGGGCGTAGGTCCCGGGCAGGTTGAACTGCTTCTCGAAGCTGGAGTTGGTGCAGGCGCCCTGACCGAAGACCACGTCCCTGACCTTAAGCGACGGATTGATGACGCCGGCGGTTCCCACCCTGATGATATTCTCAACATCGTAGAAGTTGAAAAGCTCATAGGAATAGATGGCCATGGAGGGCATTCCCATGCCGGACGCCATGACGGAAACGGGCTTGCCCTTATATGTTCCGGTATAGCCGTGGATGCCGCGCACGTTGTTCACGAGCTTGGCGTCCTCAAGGAAGTTTTCTGCGATGAACTGGGCTCTCAGGGGATCGCCGGGCATCAGCACGGTCTTGGCGAAATCGCCCAGTTTTGCTTCATTATGGGGAGTAGGTGTATTTGGCATATATCTTACCTCCTTAAGATCTTTTGTCAAAACAGGTTTTGATGCACGGAGCGTCAGGCCCCGGCACTTCAGATTGTAGCAAAATATTAATGCCTTGTAAATCCTGCGGAGTATGATAAAATTATTTTGAGGTAAGGCTGTTACCACGCCAAGAAAGGATCAAAATGGACAATAAAGTCTGCATGATATACACAGGCGGCACCATCGGCATGGTGCCCACGGAGGACGGCTACGCGCCGAAGCCCGGCTATTTCGGAGATCTTCTGAACGAGATCCCGCAGCTCAGATACCCTGACATGCCCCAGTGGGACCTGGTGGAGTTCGACCCCCTTCTGGACTCCTCCGACATGTCGGTGGAGCACTGGAACAAGATCGGACGCGCCATCGCTGAACGGTACGATGATTACGGCGGTTTCGTTGTCCTCCACGGCACGGACACCATGGCCTATTCGGCCTCGGCCCTGTCGTTCATGTTGGAGGGGCTGGACAAACCGGTGATCTTCACCGGAAGCCAGATACCCATGTGCAGGGTCGGCTCCGACGGTTTGTCAAATCTTGTAAACGCGCTGCTTCTTGCGGCCGACGAGGTGGCCCGCGAGGTCGGTGTGTTCTTCAACGGTGAACTCTACCGCGGTAACCGCTCCATAAAAGTCTCGGCGGACACGCTGGACGCTTTCAAGTCCCCTAACTACAGGCCCCTTGCCACAGTGGGCATCAACGTCCGCTACCACAAAAAAGCTCTGAGCATACCTGTCCAGAGCGATGACTTCAAGCTCTGTGAGTTCGGCTCTGTGCCCATCGCGGTGCTCAGACTTTTCCCGGGCATCAACTTTCAGCGTTTCGAGTCCCTGGTATCAGGCACCATGAAGGCAGTCATCGTAGAGGCCTTCGGTTCAGGAAACATACCCTCGGGGGTGGCCTTCGACCAGTTCCTCAGGTTGGCGCAGGAGAGCGATACAGTGATCGCCGTCTGTTCCCAATGCAACCAGGGAACCGCCAGGCTGGGGGCATACGCCTCGTCATCCAGCCTCAAAAACGCCGGCGCCATTTCCTGCCTGGACATGACCACTGAGGCCGCGGTCGCCAAGCTCTACTATCTCCTGAGCAAAGGAGTCGACCGACAGACTCTGGTGAGGGCAATGGAGACCAACCTGAGAGGTGAAGTAAGCATATGAACAGGACGGCCCCGCCGCAGGCGGGGCCGATCTTATGAATGAGAGGGCTAAAATCCGTCGAAAAACCGCCTAAGGGCGGATTTTCGATGGATTTTATCTGTTTTTGTCGCGCTTTCCCTCTGCAGGCGTCATCGGCGCTACCCGCGCTTTCTGTACGCAATGACCATCAGAACTGATGCCGCCAGCGCCAGCACCGTGAAAAGCGCAAAAGCCGGCACGTAGCTTCCTCCGAAGTGATCTGCCAGTATCCCGGGCACTGTGCCTGTGACCAGCGCTCCAAAGGCGTAGTTCAGCTGGAAGGACCTGAGCACCCCGGCATATTCCATCTCCGACGCCAGATTCCCCGCCCAGATGGAGGGTCCGATGGTGGAAATGGAGTATCCCGCGCCAAGCACTGATACCGATATGATGGCCAGCATGGCGCCTGTCTGATCCGAAGTCGCTCCGGCCACGCCTGCCATACTGCACAAGAAATTTCCCAGCACCAGAAACCCGCAGAACACCACGGTCGACCCATAGCTTCCGATCTTGTCCGTTATCTCCCCCAGTGCTATCTTGCCCACGGTCAGGGCGATCCCGATGATGCTCAAGAGGGTGGCGCAGAACACCGTGGTGAAGCCTTCTGCGTTGTAGAGAACAGGCACGTGGGACATCCCCGGGTTGCCCTGGGCGCCCATCAGAAAACAGGATGCGCAGGCGATCACCATGACGGAGGCGGGGAGTCTGCCCTTGTCCGGGGCAGCCTTGACCATGTCTGATGCCGCGGCTTCTTTGAGCCCCGAATGGTACTCGCCGCAGCGTCCCAGCCCCAGTTCGTGGGGGTCATTCCGGATGATCATGAAGATCACCGCCATGGATGTCAGCATGAAGAAGGCAATCAGTCTGAATACCTGGCCCAGGGACATCATGGACAAAAGTCCGGTGATCACCGGGGGCACCAGTATGGACCCCACACCTGAGCCCGCAGAGCAGATACTTATGGCCAGGGCTTTGTGCCTGTAGAACCAGCGGTTCATCAGAATGGACGCGGGCACCATGGATCCAAGCCCATAGGTGAGTCCCGCAACCGCCGCCGCGGCCAGGAAACCGAAAAATGTCTTTGCGATGCTGTACATGAAAAATCCCGCCACGGCAAAGCCCACCGATACGGTGGCTCCCAGGCGGATATTCAGCCGGTCGTAGTAGATACCGATGAAAAGGAGGGATACGAAGTTCATGATGAGCCTGACGGTGACCAGCGCGGACGTCTGGGCATTGGTCAGTCCGAACTCATCCCTGATGTAGGGCAGAAAAATTGCGAATCCGTTTGAGACGACCCCCATGGATATAAAGATAAGAAGGGCGCCTGCGAAGCAGATCGCCCATGCGTAATGTTCTTTTTTCAATCGATTTGACCTTTCTCATACTTCAGGATCGATCATTCTGTTGCCTTCGAAAGCTTTGTCGAAACGGCATACGGACTTGTACTTGCAGTAAGTGCAGGCGTTGGAATTGTTGTCGCCCACCATGGGCTCAATGACCGCGCGGCCCTTCAAAAGGTCCTCCACCTTTCCCTTCACCACCTGCATAACGGAGCTTTCCATGTCATTGAAGTCTTCCTCGGACATGACTTTGGCGGTCTTTGAGAAGGAGCCGTCTTTTTTGAGGCTTACGGGAAGCACCATGGATGTGCCGTCCAGGTCTCCTGCGATGCTCCGTACCACCTCCGGGTCGTTCACGGCGAAGCCGTCCATTCTCCGTGCTTTGCCGATCTCTTCCTTGAGCTTCAGTTCATCCTTGCCGTCGGTCACGTCGATCATGGGCTCTTTTATGTGATAGTAGAACACTCCGGCCGGGCGCTTTACCTTTTCCCTGGCAGCCTCCATGTAGAGCATCAGCTGCAGCAGGTAGCCTTTTCTGGCCTCCTCTGGCTTGAACTCGATGGATCCGGTCTTGTAGTCTATGATCTTCACCCTGTCTCCGGGCAGGTAGTCCACCCTGTATGCTCCAGGGCAGGATGGCTGCCGCTGAAGAGTTCCGGCAGGTCCCGCCTCTATCTCGATGGGCGGGATGGCTCCCCTTCGGGACCTTCCGAAGCGAGCCTCGAAAAGCGCCCTCTCAATGGTACCCTCCCTCACCTGATCCACCAGGTTCCTGCAGGTCTTGCAGCATGCCTCCCTGATGCGTTCGGTCTGGTACTCCTCAGCTTTGCCCTGGACGAAGACACCGTCATCGTATGAAGAGGATTCTTCAGCCATATACCTGTCCACCAATGCTCTCAGTTCCGCATCGGTCACCGTCATCCATGGGGATTCCGGCGAAGTAATATCTATGCCGTCTCTGGTCAGATCGTCTGAAAGCCTCTTAAGGCAGTGATGGTAAATGTCCCCCACGCTTCTGGGGTCCGGCTGGAATACTCTTCTCTCATCGGGCCTCAGCCCGTATTCCACAAAAAATGAGAAGGGACAGCGGCTGAACCTCTCGATTCTGGATGGGCTCAGCGATATGCCCTTTTCCGGGTCGTATCGGTACAGTTCCTCAGCAGCCTTCCTGCCCAGATCCTCCACGGCGTTGTCGAAGGAGATGCCGGATCTGATCTGCTCCAGCCTGGCAGGTTCGTGGTATTTGTACCAGTTGATGCCGCGGCTCACAGCCTCCGACAGGTCCCCGCCGTTTTGGGTCAGGTCCTCCAGGGAGTTGGCGATGCGGCGAAGGCCGCTCATACGGCCGTTTATCATCATGCGGTCATCCCCTGCGGAGACCACGTCAGGCCTGATCCTGTCCTTCTCCTCGGGGAATATCTCCTTTAGTTTATTCCATACCGACGACGGGCGGCTGGCCTTGCCCTCCGTGTCGGCCATATAGTAGCTGATATAAAGTCTCGGGGCGGAGGAAAGGTTTCTGTAGATCCCCATTTTTTCCTCAAGAAGCTTCACCGGGTCGGATTTGAGAAGTTCTATGCCTTTTTCTCTGAAAAGTTCCTTCTCTTCCTCGCCAAAAAGCTCCTGCCCCGGCTTTCCCTTGGGCAAAACACCTTCGTTGGCCCCCAGCACCACCAGCGCCTTGCAGTCGCTGAACCTGGTGCGCTGCATTGTGCCCATGATAAGGCTGTCTCTGGTGGGAGGCAGTTTGCCTACCCTGACGCCTGCCAGGCCTTCCGCCAGAAGCCCCCGCATGATCTCCCCGTCGAAGGGCTCGCCTCCTATGACCTCTCTCATCTGCTCCAGTATGCTCAGGACCGCGTCCCAGACCTGGTCAGTCTCCTCCGCCAGGTCCTCCCTGCCGCCCGCGCTCTGGGCGGCGGTCAGGCTGTCTATCTTGCCCGGAAGATCGGCTTCGTCTCTGAGAAATCCATAGAATTTCTCCACGAACTCTCCGTAAGTCTCCGCCCTGAAGAACTCCCTGAACCTGAGAAGCGGCGCCACCGCCTTCTGTCTCAGGCCCTCGACCTGGTCCATTTCCTCCTGACCGTACTCTTTTGCGCCCCTCTTGAAGGGCCTGGTCCACATGCGGCCCTTGATGCGGTATTTGATGGAGTAGTTCTCCAGATCCGCCATGTCTTCGAAGTCGTCGATGCCGGAGAACCCTGTCTTCAGCATGGTGATCACGGAGCCGGTCTCGAAGTCCTGAATCACGCAGTCAAAAAGAGACATGATGTAGAGCACGATGGGGTTCTCGCTGACCTCCCTGCCCTGATCCGCGAATATCTCAAGGCCGTACTCCCGGAAGATCCTTCTGACTATGGGCCCGTAGTTTTCCTGATCGTTCAGGATGATCTTGATATCCTGGAGCCTGAGTCCCTCGTCCCTTATGAGGTGCAAAACATAGCAGGCCGCAGACTCCGCTTCGGTATACTGGTTGGAAGCCTCCACCATGACCGGAAGCCGGATCCCCCGTGCTTCCCTTGCGGGTAGGGCGTAGATCTCACGCTCCAGGCAGCGCACCGCCGCGTACTCGTCATCTGAAGGATATGCCTCGAACCCTGCCGGTATCTTGATCCTGCGATGCTCCACCCCTCTGGCGGACGCCTCCCTTTCCAGGTCTGCCATGACGGTCCTGGTCAGTTCGAAAAGGCCGCTGTCCCGTTCATCTTCGTCCAGAGAACAGGTCAGGACCACGTTCACGTCTTTTGCGAAGGCCATGAGTTCTCCCAGGACAAGGCGGGCCTTTGGCGCGAAGCTGTCGAATCCGTAGACCCACACGGTATTTCCACGTATCAGGCCTGACCGGGATATTTTGCTCAGGAAAAGATCCACGTAGTCCTCTGAATCCGTGTATCTTCCTTTGATCTTCTTTTCGTATTCGCTGTAGATCAGGATCAGATCGCTTAATTTGCGATGTAGGTAGGTGCCCTCCTCCACACTGTCCCGGATCTCGGTCAGCTCATCGAGACCGCAGTTATACTGCTTGATCTCGGAAATGAAGTCGTTGACCTGCTCCAGGAAGGATGTTTTGCGCTCCAGTCCGCGGTAGACCTGAAGGTTTTCACGCTGCTCAGCGGCTATTCCGGACAGGATCATCTGGCGGCCGTTCTTGTCGATGAAGGTGCGGCGGGAACCGCCCAGCTCGCTTAGAAGCCTGTATCCCAGCCTGGACATGGAGACCACCTCGGTGTCCATGATGGCCTCGGCCCCGGTCTCTCTGAATAGCCTGTTCTCGGCCTCCATGGTGTACTGGTCAGGCACGATGATCAGGTTCCGGGATCTGGGGTCCACGCGGCTGAATATGAACTTTTCATGGTCGGTGTCGGCCCGTCCGTAGTAGATCTTAAGCATTTATTCTGTCAGTCCGATCAATAGGTCCCTGAGCTCCTCCGGGGTCTCCGCGGAGTAGTCCCAGACCGCGTCCCCGATGTTATCGTTGGTGTCTCCCGTGATCCTCCAGCCCACCAGGCATGAAGGGATCCCGGCGTTATTGGCGCACTTGATGTCGTAGAGGCCGTCCCCCACCATCATAACTTCGTCCTTGCCGCATCCCGCCTTTGAGAGCGCCTTCAGAGCCGGATCTGCGTCCGGCTTGGGGCGAATATCATCGTCACAGGTCACCATGTCGATGAAGTACTTGTCCAGGCCGAACATGGTAAGGTAGCGGAGGGTGGACTCCCTGGTCCTTGAGGTGACTATGTACTGGCGGATGCCCATCCTGTCCAGTTCCTTCAGAACTTCGGTGACTCCCGGAAAATCCTTCACCAGCCTGTCCGCATTCTCCTTCTGGAATTCCCTGTAATACGCCACGGGATCCTCCACGTCCAGGTCGGGAAACTCCCTGGCCATGGTGCTGTAAAGGGGCTCACCGAAAAACTTCGTGATGTAGTCCACAGGCTTGGTATAGCCGAAATAATGCATGTATGTGGCCCTGAAAGACTCCAGGATCACTTCGTTGGTATCCACCAGCGTCCCGTCGAAATCCCAGAACACTGTGGTAAGTTTCTTTACTTTATTCATCGTCTTTCATCTGGAGTTTCGCATTGATGAAGCCGTCCAGGTCGCCGTCCATCACCGCGTTCACATTGGATACCTCGTATCCTGTCCTGTGGTCCTTGACCATGGTGTAAGGCTGAAAAACATAGGACCTGATCTGGTTTCCCCAGGTCCCCATGCCCAGGTCGCCCTTGATCTCCTTCATGCTTGCCTTGCGCTCCTCCTCGGCCCTTTCCAGAAGCCTGGCCTTCAGAACTCGCATGGCCATATCCTTGTTCTGGAACTGGGAGCGCTCGTTCTGACAGGTGACCACGATCCCCGTGGGAAGGTGGGTTATACGGATGGCTGAGTCGGTCTTGTTGACGTGCTGACCGCCTGCGCCCGACGAACGGTAGGTGTCTATTCTCAGATCCTCCGGGGCGATCTCAACTTCCACGTCATCGTCGATCTCCGGTGTGACCTCCACCAGCGCAAAAGACGTCTGCCTCTTGCCCTGCGCGTTGAAGGGAGATATCCTCACCAGCCTGTGAGTGCCCTTTTCGTTCTTGAGATAGCCGTAGGCGTTCTCCCCTTCGGCGATGATGGTGGCTGACTTGATGCCCGCCTCCGTATCGTCCTGATAGTCCAGGACCCTGACCTTATAGCCCTTGGAGTCGCACCATCTGCTGTACATCCTGAAGAGCATCTCCGCCCAGTCCATGGCCTCCACTCCGCCTGCTCCGGCGTGGATGGAGAGGATGGCGTTGTTCTTGTCGTACTTGCCGGTTAGCAGGGTCGATATTCTGAGAGTCTCAAGTTCCTCCTTGAACTTCTCAAAATCCTCCGCGATGGAGCCTGCGGTCTCCTCGTCCTCCTCCATTTCGCAGAGCTCGATCATCTCCTCGATGTCCTTAAGCCCCGTCTCCATCTTCTCGTAGGACTGGATGGTCTGCTCCATGCGGCTCTTGTCGGTCATGACCTTTCTGGCATACTCCGCATTGTTCCAGAAATCCGGCTGTTCAATTTCTCTGTTTGTTCTGTCCAGTTCATCTTTGACCCTGTCCAGGTCAAAGGGACCGGCGAACGTCTGCCATTACCGGTCTTAATTCCGGTATTTCCTGCTTGATGGGATCAAGTTTGAGCATTCGTCTTTCCCCTTTCACGCATATCCTGCGTTAATTTTAAGATATTATATGTCCGTTTTAGCGGACTCGTTAACATTGCGGATCTGATCCGGATCCTCTTCTTCCGTCTATTTGCGCTCCACAACGAGATCGCCGTGGCCGGCTTCGCGGACCGCCTTCAGCACTTCTGACTCGTAGTTTCTTTCGATGGTGATCAGCGCCCCGTCCTGACCTGTGGGCAGGAAAACGACCGAGTGGGGCCCCAGAAGAACGTTCATGATGTTATCCCACTTCTGTGCGATGGTCTTTTTATCATCCTCGAAAGTGATACTCTCATCGGTGATCTCGATATATCGTGTTCCCTTGTCTGCCATCATGGCGTTGATCTGCCTGTTGCCCTTCACCAGATAAATAATGAAGAACACCACCACGAATACCAGCATTCCTCCCAGGAGCAAAAAGATCGGATCCCTGTCCTGTCCGAAGAGCAAAAGCATAAGCACCACCATGGCAATGTAAAGTATGGTGGGCAAAAGCATGGCCTTGATGAAGCCCTTGATCCTTTTGCCGGGGTTCTTTTGGAATTTTTTGTAGTTGGAGGCGACGTAAAGCACCTCGTCATAATACTCGCGTCTGCCTGTGTCGCTGACCGTTATCCTCATGCGTTCCTCCCGTGACAGTTCTTGTATTTTTTGCCCGAGCCGCAGGGGCAGGGGTCGTTGCGTCCGATCTTGGGCTGCTCTCGTCTGAAGGTCTCAGGCTTTCTGGCCTCTTCCGGCTTCGGAGCCTCCCTGGGGAGCTGACCGCTTCTCTGGGCCGTGCGGCCGCCCTGGTCAGCGTAGGTGGCTGCAGCCTGGTTTCCGGAGGCGCGGGACACGGTCTCATCGCGGTACTCGTCCTTGATCTCCCGGTCAGCATGAGCAACTTCCCTGCGGGCGGTGCCTGTGCGGACGGTAACGTTGTAGCAGAACTTGACTGTCTCCTCCTGTATCTCGCCGATCATGAGCTCAAACATGTCATAGCCCTCGTTGGCGTAGGCAACGGCAGGATCCACCTGCCCGAGAGACCTGAGGCCGATGCCTCTCTTCAGGTCATCCATGGCGTCGATATGGTCCATCCAGTGGTTGTCCACCACCCTCATCATGACCATCTTTTCCACTTCCTTCATGGTCTCGTCGCCGATCTCCTCCACCTTGAGAGCGTAGATCCTCTTCATCTCGGCGTTCACATATTCCCTGAGGTCCTCCTCAGTCCAGTGGGTCATGATCTCAGGTTCGTAATCGATGGGGGTCCACCTCGCGGTAAGGTTTTTCATCCTGTCGTTCAGGTAACCGAAGTCCCACTCCTCAGGATATTTTGAGCCCACCACGCAGGTGTCGCAGCTGTTGCCGACAATGGTCTCCAGCATGCCAAGGACATATTCCCTCACATCGTCATTAAACAATACTTTCCGGCGCTCGGCATAGATGACCTCACGCTGCTTGTTCATGACGTTGTCATATTGCAGCACATATTTACGGACTTCGAAGTTCCTGGATTCCACCCTCTTCTGAGCGTTCTCTATGGTCTTGGAGAGAAGCCCCGATGCCACGGGGTCCTCGGACATTCCAAGCTTGCCCATCATTCCCTGAACACGCTCTCCTCCGAAAAGCCTCATCAGATCGTCTTCCAGCGATACGTAAAACTGGGTGATGCCGGGGTCTCCCTGACGTCCGGCACGGCCTCTTAACTGATTATCGATACGCCTGGATTCGTGGCGCTCGGTGCCTATGATGCAGAGACCGCCCAGGCGGGCCACCTCGTCGTGCTCCTCCTTGGTGCAGGCAGAACCGCCCAGGATGATGTCGGTACCACGGCCTGCCATGTTGGTGGCGATGGTGACCGCTCCCAGCTTACCTGCTTCTGCAACGATCTGTGCTTCCTTCTCGTGACGCTTGGCGTTCAGCACCTCGTGCTTGATGCCGCGCCTGTCCAACATGCCGGACAGAAGCTCTGAGATCTCGATGGATATGGTGCCCACCAGGATGGGCTGGCCTGTCTCGTGGACCTCCACGATCCTGTTGATGATGGCGTGGTATTTGGCCCGTTTGGAAGCGTAGACCGCATCCTCCAGGTCGATACGCTGAACGGGCATGTTGGTTGGGATCTGGACTACGTCCATACCGTATATGTCCTGGAACTCTTCCTCTTCAGTGGCGGCCGTGCCGGTCATGCCGGCCAGTTTCTGATACATTCTGAAGTAGTTCTGAAGAGTGATGGTAGCAAGTGTTTTGGACTCGGAGCGGACCGACAGGCCCTCCTTGGCCTCGATGGCCTGGTGCAGACCGTTGGAGTAGCGCCTTCCGTACATCAGACGGCCCGTGAACTCGTCGACTATGATGATCTCGCCGTCTTTTACGATGTAGTCGATGTCCTTCTTCATGATGGCCCTGGCCTTCAGGGCATTCATGACGTGGTGGTTGATCTCCATTGAATCCGGGTCGCCGAAGTTCTCCACGCCGAAGGCGCGCTCAGCCTTGGCAACGCCCTGGTCCGTGAGCATGACTTTTTTGTCCTTCTCCTCAACGGTGTAGTCCTCTTCCTGAGTAAGGGTGCGCACGAAGCGGTTGGCCTGAACGTAGAGGTCGGAGGAATCGTCGCCGCGGCCGGAGATGATCAGCGGGGTCCTTGCCTCGTCGATCAGGATGGAGTCCACCTCGTCCACTATGGCGTAGTTCAGCTCGCGCTGCATCAGCCTCTCCTTGTACACCACCATGTTGTCCCTCAGGTAGTCGAAACCGAACTCGTTGTTGGTTCCGTAGGTGATATCAGCCTGATAGGCAGCCTTCCTGTCCTCTCCTTCCACTGCGTGGATCACGCAGCCTACGGTGAGGCCCAGGAACTTGTAGATCTCGCCCATCCACTCGCAGTCACGCTTGGCCAGATAGTCGTTGACGGTGACCACGTGGACGCCTTTGCCCTCAAGAGCGTTGAGGTACACGGGAAGCGTTGCCACCAGAGTCTTACCTTCACCGGTCTTCATCTCGGCGATCCTGCCCTCATGCAGACAGATGCCGCCGATGACCTGGACCTTGAAATGCTTCATGTGGAGGGTCCTCCAGCTGGCCTCCCTGACCACCGCAAAAGCCTCCACCAGGATGTCGTCCAGAGTCTCGCCGTTTGCCAGTCTCGCCTTGAACTCATCCGTCTTTGCGCGTAGCTCCTCGTCGGTGAGCGACGCCATCTCAGGCTCCAGCGCCATGACCTCGTCGGCCGTCTTCTCTAATTTTTTAACTTCCTTGGAGTTTACATCTCCGAATAATTTTTCCAAAAGACCCATTTCGGGCTCCTTTCTGTAATTAATATCTCAAATCTCAGCCGGCCCCAAAAACCAGCCTATATATTATATCATATTTTGGAGAGAGGTTGTTGATAATGTTTTGCTAATGCCATGCGCGGGTGGTATAATCAGGAGACGGGCGCCGCAAAAACTTTGCCAAAAGAAACGGAGCACAGCAGAAATGATTTTACACCACAAATGTGAAGTTACGGTGTTGGATTCCGTAGATTCCACCAATAATTACATAAAGACTCTGGACCTGGGCGACACGCCCCGTGCGGTCATCGCCCTGGAGCAGACTGCGGGCCGGGGCACTCACGGGCGGAGCTTCTGGTCCCCCAGAGGAAGCGGCGTGTACCTGACCATCGGGTTCAGGCCGGAATCGGTGCCCGGCGCACTGTCGGGCGAAGCTCCCGTGGACGGGAAAGCCGGGTGTGAGGCTGTGTCCGGCGCGTCAGCCGGAGATTTGCCTGAGGCTGGAAAAGCCGGGTGCGATCAACTCTCCATGGAACAGATCCAGACCGTCACCCGCATGGCGGGCGTGGCGGTACGCAGGGTGCTTGCCCGCTACAGCCTGGACGAACCCAGGATCAAGCCTGTGAACGACATCCTCATCTGCGGCCGCAAAGTGGCCGGCATCCTGACCGAGGGCCTGACGGCCGGCGTGGGCAAGTTCGATTCAATCTATGTGGGGATCGGTGTGAACTGCTTCGAAGCTGCCCTCCCCGAGGAGCTCAGGGACGTAGCAGGCTGGATCGCGCGGCCCTCCCGCGAGTTCACTGTGCTGGAGCTGGCGCAGGACATCATCGACGAGTTCCTGAAGATGCTCAGCGGGCTGGACGTGGACGCAGTGCTAAGAGAATACGAAGAGTATATTATTTGATTGCTGGGCAGGCCGGGGGCCTGCCTTTTTTCGGGTTGCTTCTGTTGGGGCAGAGTTTTTGTGGTGGAGCATCTATTGCGGTGCAAAATAGTTGCAGCCAACAGAAGCCAGCGCCCGTCATCTTCCGTTCCAATGGCAAAAAATGGCCGCCGGCGGATGTTTTGCGGTCAGAATTGCCCTCTTCCATACCACAAAAATGAGCAGGTCCGCGCCTGCTCATTTTCAGATATCATTTCTTGTCCCGGTCTAGTCTCTGGACCTTGCACTGATCCTTACGCATGCGGCCGCTGCCAGAGCAAAGATCATCACCCATGTGAAGAGTCCCTGCTCGTCTCCGGTCCTGGGTGGCGTTGAGTCATTGTCTTCGTCCGCAGGGGTCTCCTTTGGAACGTGAGTATTCACGATGGTGAATCCATCCTCCATGGAACCTTCTGTTTCGGTCGTATACCCGCTAACCTCGTTCTGAGTCACAGTATAGGAATACTCTTCCCCGGTCACGGGGTTTGTCTTGGGCAGCCCGTCAAAGGTGAAGGCCCATCCTCCGTCCTCAGTGACAGTTCCGTTCTCATCCACCGTAACGGTGCCGACAGGCACGCCGTCCTGAAGCAGGGTGACCGTAACGCTGTCCGGGCGGATACCTTCCTTATCGTCTTCATCCTCCCAGATCACCTGACCTGTGACCGAAACGGCCTCCTGAGTATTGGTGATGGAGCCGCCGCTGACCGCATAGCTGAGAGCATTGCCGTTCTCATCCTCGCCTTCATAACTCGCTGTATACCCCGGAGCAGAAATCGTTTCCACCACTGTATATACGATTTCCGGGCCGTCCCACTCAAGGGGCCTGATCATTTCATACGGCCACTTAAGCAAATACGCCCTTTTGGGAAGATGCAGGAATGTGGCTGTCCACGGTGCAGACTCATAGCCGCCGGGGCCATCAGGCTCAACTCCGGTCTCGCCGTTCAGTGTGACGCTGTATTCCGTGGGTTCTCCGTTCGCGTAGAGAGTCAGTGTCACTTCCGCCCCCTCAGGCGGTGCCGCGCTTCCGTCCGCGTTATGCCACTCCTTGGTTACTGTGACAGGTCCTGCGTCCTGTATGTTATCCAAAAGAGTGACGTCCTTCCTGTAAAATAAAAGCCATGGCTCTCCTATGTCTAATATCACATCATGTGGTGCCTCATCATCATATGCAGGATCGTCCGGCAATCCCAGTTGGCGGACATATGACGTATATCCCGGGATATTACAGGTCTCAACAATAGAGTATTCAATAGGAGTCGTGGTTCCTTCCCTGTACCTTGGGACCCTGTAGAACAGCGCTCCAGACATGTACTCGCATGGTTCCTCCGGTTCTCCGAGCAGGTAGGAGCTATTCCCATTCAGAGTTACACTGAGTCCTGTATCCGCTCCGTCAGCATAAAGATCTATCGTGACCTCAGCTCCTTCAGGCCAGCTGTAGTCTTCATCTTCTGAGCCGTAATCGCTGAGCCATCTCTTCCTGACGTAGATCGTCCGTTCCCCGGAAATGTTGGTAATTAGTCCGCCGTCACCGACACATGTCAGCTGCGTACCATCTTCGTCGACTCCATAATCAGGCACATATCCGCTGGTCTCTTCCGTTTCTATGACGGTGTATTCTATCTCCACCTTCTCGCCGTTTTCTTCCCTGTACTTGGGCAGATTTACGAAGGCAGATTTCCAGACCTGTTCGCCCAGGTAATAGTACGTCTGCCCCGAGATCTCGTAGCCTCCGGGGCCATTCGGCATCGCATCTGCCGTACCGTCTATTACGAGGCTGTATTCCGTCGGTACTCCGTCAGCATAAAGTGTCAAAGTTGCAGGTCCATGCTGATACCTTATGCCTTGGTATAAGGCATCAATATAAAGATATACCGGGTCTCTCCACTTGACGTACACAGTCACAGAAGTGGTCTCGTCCTCATCAGCTGCATAGACAGAAAACAGCGAGGGTACATAAGCCACGACCATGAGCAGAGCCAGCAATACAACCAGTACTCTTGCGGCTCGGCTGTTTTTGCTTAAGTTTTTCATAGTCCTCTCCCTTTAATTAAAATAATAAAAGCACAGCCTGCGCATTCACTGCGCCTGCTGTGCTCAAGAATCGAATATGCATTGCACAAAGAAGGCGTCCGGCTCTGCCGGAAACCTGAAAGTAACCCTTTGAAACATTTATTACCTTTCCTTTTCTGCTTCCCACGGGTATATTATCACAAACCCGATGCTTTTGCAAACCGCATTTTCGACACGGCTGACAGCTGAGACTGCCGGTCAACGTGTACAAAAAAGCCCCGCACAGCGCGGGGCTCAGGATCTCAGTTTTAAGAATGTTTACTTATTGCCGTCTACCTCTGCCATGTAGTTCAGCATGTTCAGCATGTTGGAGCAGTAACCGAACTCGTTGTCATAGTAGCCGACCAGCTTGAAGAAGTGATCGTTGAGTTCGATGGTCTGACGTGCGTCGAAGATGGATGTGCAGGAATCGCCTACGAAATCTCCGGATACCACCTCGTCGTCGACATACTCCAGGATGCCCTTGAGAGTGGTCTCGGAAGCCAGCTTGATCTTCTCGCAGAGAGCAGCGTGGCTTGCGGGCTTATCCAGCACCACGTTGACGTCGACAATGGATACGTCAGCTGTGGGTACCCTGTAGGAGATACCTGTCATTTTGCCCTGAAGGGAAGGGATTACCAGACCTACCGCCTTGGCTGCGCCCGTGGTGGTGGGGATGATGTTTCCGAATACGGAACGCCCCGTTCTCCAGTCCTTGAGGGACTTGGCGTCTACCACCTTTTGCTTGGCTGTGGCAGCGTGGATCGTGGACATGAGGCCTTCCTTGATGCCCCAGTTGTCCTCGACCACCTTGAGCATGGGGGCCAGGCAGTTGGTGGTGCAGGAGGCGTTGGAGATGACCTGCATTGATGAGTTGTAACCCGCGTGATTCACGCCGTAAACGAATGTGGGTGTGACCTTGTCCTTGGCGGGTGCGGAGATCAGAACGTGCTTCGCGCCGGCTTTGATGTGGTCGAGGCACTTGTCTGTGGTGGTGTACGCGCCCGTGCAGTCGATGACGTAATCGACTCCTGCGGACTTCCATGGGATCTCCTGCGCATCGGTGAACTTGTAGACATCGATGTGTTTCCCGTCGATCAAAACACCCGTGTCGTCGTGATCCAGGCTCTTGGGGAACCTGCCGAACGTGGTGTCATATTTAAGCATGTAAACAAGATAATCAAGGTCTGCGTTTCTCCAGTTTATCGCCCTGATATCGAATTCCGGGTGATCCTGCATCGCACGGATGATGACCCTCGCGATCCTTCCAAAACCATTGATACCTACTCTGATCGCCATTTGCTGCCTCCTTTTAATTGACCTGTATGACGCGAATCGCGGCCGCTGCGCACGGCGGGATCCGCCGGTGCCGGCCTAAATGTCTCTTACAGTATCAGTATACAACCGGGAGAGGGGGTTTGCAAGGGGGGGAGGAAAGTCATAGTATTTTAATTTCCGTGCGTGTAAGACTATGGTCTTCCATGTCCTCTATCCGTTTTTCTGAAATCTAATGAAAAGCATGGGTACTGTACTGCATACCCATGCTTCCGTGATCATTGTTGAAACGACATTTCATCTCAGACCGCCACAGTGTGCTCCGAACGGTCATTTATCCTCATAAACTTCTCTCCTGTGCCCCAAAGACATTGCCAAAATGATCAGTTCATCATCTTTTATGAGGCAGATCAGCCGGTAATCTCCGATCCGATATCTCCAAAACTCAGCATATTTGCCTGCCAAGGCTTTACCGTTCGCCCTGGGATCTATGCAATTTACCAAATGCTTGCTGATCCATCCTGAAATGATCTTCTGAGTGTACTTGTCCAGTTTCCTGAAATCTCTCTCAAACCTCTTTGTGGTTTCCACCCTGAAACTCATAGACCCAGTTCCTCCCACAACTCTTCGATCGGCCTGCTCTTCTCATTGTCTTTGACATATTCAGTATAGGCTCGATCCGCAAGTGCAATATCATACTCTTCTTCGATCCTATCGAATAAAGCACTTTTAAAAGCTTCTGCAAGAGTAAGGGAGTGCAGTCTGGCATAGCTGTCAGCCAGTTTTCTCTCGTCTTCGGTAAGTCTTATTGAAAAACTCATGCAACCACCTCCTTTTGTAGTACATTGTACTGCGGAAGCGGACTGTTGTCAACTTTATGTTAGAATTCATCAGGCGGAATGTCCTTATCCGTGAAATTGCCATCCGTGACCGGATACAGAGTATACGTTATCGTATACTGCGAAAAATCCACGAAGTCTTCATCTTTAGAATAACTTGTCCCGTCGCCGAAATGGTATTCCGGCCCGAACCATTCATCTCCGCAAGCGAAGAATACCTGATACCTGCCTCCCGGGACATGCACCGTCGCCGACTCTCCCGCACGCACGAAAAATGATATCACATCCTCTGCGGCGGAGTTTTTTAATTTAATGTAGTATGACTGCGAAGATGACGAGTTATCAATGGTGATCGTATTGCCCCAATCTCTCTTTTGCCCTATTATCACTGTCCCGCTGACCGGCATCTCCTTCGGGACCATGATGCCGCATCTGCTGCACATCTGCGGGGTGGCCTCCGTCTCCTCGATCCAGTCGTGTCCGAGCGGCTCCCCTTCCGTCACGCCGCATCTACGGCAGGTTCTTTCATGAGTGCAATCGGCATTGCCCCAATAATGGCCCAACGATTTGCCGGCCGACATGCCGCATTTGGAACAGGTCCTTGCAGAAGTGCATGTTGCCGGCTCCCAGCTATGTATACACGGGAATAATCGTCCGGTATTTATGTAGCTCATTGCGCAAAACACCACAACACACAACAGAATCGCTCCTATCACGATCCCAAAGCGCACAGCCGGAGACGCATCTCTGAATCTCATAATTTTCGCCTTCCGATCATCTCTCTAAAACGATAACTATTGCCGGCCGACAGGTCGGTTTTCAGCTTAGCTGGCTGATCCGTGCCTGCCTCCGGCTGCGTCCGCTTTCATCATGCCGCTTCCGCATGACTTATCGGAAATACATGGTGGCATTCGGAGTCGAACCGAAGCTAAAGGGTTATGAACCCTACGTACCCGGACTCTTAGCCATGATAGCATGTTGAACGTTATTAGGCTGCAATTGCCGTTACGCAAATAAGCTGTGGGTATAATACCCGCTAATACCTTTGATCTTCCCCTTCGGGATGCCGCATGATCCTCGATAATGTTCGTTCAATGGTGATGTGACGCTGTGCTTCGGGGAGCGACCCCTAACATTTTCACACCGCTTTCGCCGAGACCATATGGGGCTGATACCCACAACTTTCACCTGACTTCAGCTAGACAGTAATAAGTCTGTTTACCAGAGGTTGGGCTACTCGAACCTGCATCTCACGTTATAGCCGGTTTCCCGGCATCAACTCCAGGATGGTTGGCGGCTTCCCTGCCGTTTTATTATGATCACCGGCCTGCCACAGCCGGGGCGTACAGGGTTATTCTTCACAGGAGCGTCTATTGCCCATCCCGCGAGTGCAGTAACTTTTATCTCACTATCATACAGTGCTGCGACTTTCCAGTTGGCGGTTCCGCCTCCCCGCAGGCCATCGCTGACATGCGGCAGCTCCTCCCCCAAGGTATCCCTAGTGGTCCTCACTGCGAAATCCGTCGCACCTCGGCCGGTTGTCAAGCCGTCTGCGCCGAGTTAAATCAAAAGCATTAGCGGATATTATATTTTGTTTATTGATCTGCCTGTCGGCCCTCGGGTTCCTCCTCTTCAGCAGGTTCAGACAGATCTTCCTCACGAATTATGAAATATGCAACCGCAGTCCATATCACCGCCGCCGCCATGTTTGGGGCACCCTCCATGCCGAGCACGAAATAGACCACTATCATGATCACATACATGACGATACCTGAAATGATGCTGGCCTTCCTCGCCTTCTTCTTCGGTATTCCATGTCTCACAATCGCAAACCGGTAAAGAAGAAGCGGTCCCATGTAATAGACCAGTGTCAGCGCCAGATCCAGCAGCAGTCCCTGCATATTCATATTCGACCCCCCCTTGACAGCGCAAAATAAATGAAGCATGAGTATTATCGCAGTTACTCATGCTTCTTTGGTCGTTTGAGAAACGACATTTTAAAAAATTATAGTTTTACCCCGATGCACTTCTCTCCCATGTAGTACAGGAGCTCGTTCACATCGTTCAGATCCGTTATGCCATTCTCCAGACAGTAGTATACCACCCTGTCCCAGGGGATCGATAACGAAAGCGAGTATCCAGCGGTCCGAAGGAGCCTCTCAGTTGCCCTTAGGCTGAGCTTCAGCCCGAAGCAGCACGCCACAGCAGTCTCCTTGCTGGGCCGGTAGTTCACGTTGTTCTTTATGGCCGAGAAAAGTTTCCTGTCCATAAACGCAGCATTGTAGAATTCCGGCGCGGACATCCCCTTCTGCTCTATCATGTGCAAAAGAGTCTGCTGGAACGTTGCCATCCAGTGCTCACTCTGCCATTTGACGAAGATCTCAACGTCCTCATCAAATTTCAGGCTGTATCTGATCTTGGTTTCTCCTACCTGTGCAGACGGTTCCTCCGGCTCCTTCTTTTTTGCGGGGTCCAGTTCGTCTATTCGCGCCAGCGTTTCCATGACCCGTTTCGAAGGCTTCGCCGCAAAAGACTTTCTGATGACAGGCGGCTCAGGCGCAGGATCAGCCTTGGGCGGAGTGTTCGTGTCCATGTCGTCGAAACCCAGTATTTTGTCAAGTATGTTTAAGAGTGTGGCCATGTCTATAATCTCCTGTGAACTGTAACTCCGAATTATCTGATTGTTCCCTGAATATAATGCCTATGCAACTATGTTTAATACTAATAACGGTTTTAGCAATCCCACTTTACCCGAAAAACTCGTCTATCTTTTCAACCGAATCCAGAACCTCGTCCGGGCTTACCCCGGCTGCCAATGCCAGTTCTACGGATCCATGCAGCCTCTCCCTGAAATCTCCCGAGAATGCGCCATTGACCAGTCCATTGAACTTCTCATATTCTTCTTCCATTTCAGCCTTGAATTCGTCGAACTCTGCCTGAAGTGCCTCGTCCAATTCATACTGGTTGTTGATATATTCTTCCAGCAAGGCTTGTTCCTTGCTCCACAAGACCATTCTGCCATACTCGAACGCAAACCCGGTCACAGCATTTAATAGTTCGGCGAACTCCGGTTCCTTCAAGAGCCGTCCATAATATGCCGATAGCAATTTAATCATGGCTTCCAGGGAAAGCCAGAGGCAATCCTCAATGTATGAAACTTCTGTGATTTCATCCTTCTTGAGGGCCTCTGCCTTATTCCTAAGATCGGCTGCCAATGCTTGTATGGCTTCTGTGTACTTTGGTTCTACAGTGTCTCCAAGGAATTCTACCGATGCATCGATATACTGTGCATATTTATTGAAAATGTACACACTGTAGTCTTTGCTGTCCATGAGAATGGCTTTCTCCGATATGGCATTGGCAATATCTTTCCAGTCGTTCTGCGTGAACTCCTTGGGGTTCTTTCCTTCTCTGATCTTGCTTATCACAGCAAAGATAAGGGTCGTCCCGATTTTAGTCTTCTTTAGACTATCTGAGTCATCACTGTCAGACAAGGCCACGAGATTTTCCTGCAGCTTGCCGTACAGATTCTCCAGTTTCTGAAGATCTTCTCCCAACGAGCTTTGGAGCAGATAATCTATTGTCAGCTGCTTTATGTCAAATGTCTCAAAAATATCCATGTTCCCAAATTAAGCTACTGTCTTATTAAACATTGCGGAAAGTGCCTTGGTATTGTTCACAAGAGCGCCTAGACGGAGTTTATCGTCCTGGTTGAATTCTGTGTAATCCTTACCGAAGCTGCCCAGACATTCGGTGTAACTCTTCTTGAGTCCATCCATGATGTCAACGGTTTCCTCAAGGATATTGCCGATTTCGGCATGCAATTCTCTGACCCTCTCGGTATTGTTCTTTACCGCTTCGATCTCTGCGTTCTTCTCCTTGTTCAGCTTCGCCTTCTTCTTTGCGAACAGCAGAATCGACGAAAGTAGCGTAGCTCCTGCGATCGTCCAGCCGATCGGCCCGGCCATTGCGAGTAGCGCTGATCCTGCAGCTGTACCGCCACCTCCGGCTGCTAAGGCTCCGCCGCCAAGCCATGCCAACGCGGCGTTTGTTGCTGCCGCGCCGGATAATGCTGAAATCGCTGTTCCTGTTGAAGCCGTACCAAACGTCGTCGCAACCCACATGGCAGCTGTCGGTCCCATGAAAGCGACGGACGCGCCCGCTGCCAATCCTGCTCCGGCTCCGCCTGCTGCTTCTCTTGCGGCCTGAAGCTCTCTGTCGGCAAACTCGCAGCTTTCCACGAAGTTCTTTCTGTTCGTCTCAATTTCCGCAAATTCGGTATCGAATTCTTTTGGATGGTTTGCAATGCTGTTTACCAGCGTTTCAACATTGGAGATCACATCCACTGCCCTGGATCTCTGAACATAAAGCTGTATGCCCTTATCGTTCATGAGCGTGAATGCATCGTTATAGTCTGTGACGGACTGCTTAAGCATATTGTCAAGTCTGTTGAGCTTATCGTCGATATCTTCTTTCACATCTAAGGCGGTTTCCTTAGCAGCTGTTGCCTTTTCGGCAATGGCATCTCCTGCCTGCGAAGCTTTTTCTTTGATATCGTCAAGGTCAATATCCTTTGCCTTGTCGCTTGCCATTCTGGCAACTGCCTTCGCCACTATGTAAGCGGTTGTCTTCTTCGTGCTCTTCTTAACTTGAGTCTTCTTTTCCGGTTCCTCGGCTGATGCCTTAACAGGTGTATTGATAGCTGTCTCTTCATTGTTATCTTTTGCCATTAGTTCTCCCTCCGATAAACATTCATTTCACTGATTAAAGCAGGCTGTTTTCATAATACTCTTTGTAATATTTGCGATATTCCCTCACAAAAAACAGCCGGCAGATCCCATCCACCGACCATTAATAATCAGGTATTAATTATATATGTCAGAAGCTATACTTTCTCGCGCTAAATTATACCACAATGCGCCTTTATTGTACAATTGTAGACTATCCCCAGTCCCGAAAATCGCCCTTGTTTCTCTCGTACAATTCCTCAAGCTTCGGATCATCCCTCCCATACCACACCAAAAGCCCCTCTCCGAGGGGCTTTTGCACCGATAAATAAACTCTACTCCCTCCTCACTGACACTGCCATCAGCACCACTGCTGCGCCAAGCGCGGTCACGAAGGCTCCTGCGCCGGTGAGGCTGCCCAAGGCGGACAGTATCATGGGCGTCAGGAACTGGGCCAGGTACAACGCGGCGGATATCAGCGGCATCACCGTGGTGGCCGCCTCGCGCCCGGCCTTGGCGGATGCTGTTGTCATAATGAAGGGAACGCCGATACCGTTGGCCAGGCCCACCAGGGCAGAGCCTGTCAGTATGCCGGGTGCGCCTCCCACAAGTCCCAGGCAGGCGTAGGCCGCGATGAAGAGCGCAGGCGCAGCGAATCTGACGGCGGTGCCCGCCTTCCGGGCAACTGCCGAGAACGCCAGTCCGCCGAAGAATCCGAAGATGTCCATCATGGCCATCACCGGGGCGATCAGCCCCTGGGGGATGGCTCCTGACTTAGTGCACTCCAGAGCGAAGCTTGCCGGGTAAACGAAAAAGGTGAAGCTCAGTATGAACATGGTTATTATGAAGGGGAGATATTTTGCGCTGTTCCCGGAGGTCTTGCGGTCGGCTGCAGGGTCGTAGATCTTGTCGTTGGGCATCCAGATAAGGCACAGCACGATGCTGATCAGACCCAGCAGATATACCAGGAAGCTCAGCCGCCAGCTGATCATGGCCAACCCGCCTGCGATCAGGGTGGCCACCACTCCGCCCATCATGTTAAGTGCTGAGGAGTAGCCCATCAGCGCCCCCTGCTTGTCCCTGGTGAAGTAGAAGGCGAGAAGCCCCGTGGAAAGCGGCATGATGATCCCGACGCCCACGCCCACCAGGGCTCTGCACACCAGGATCAGCGCGATGCTGTCGAAGAGTCCCGCGACGCAGCCGAACACGGTGTACAGGAGAAGTCCGAATATCAGCAGGCTTCTGGCACGGAATCTTTTGACCAGCGGCTTGTAGATGACCAGGTTAGTCAGCGCGATGAAAAGCGCCGGCATGCTGACGATCATCTGGACCAGGCTGCGGTCCGCGTCTGCGAAGTGTTCCTGGATCAGTCCCAGGGCCGGGGCCACCGCTGCCCCTGCCATCACGGTGAGAAGTGACAGGGACAGGATCGCGGTGACCAGTCTCCATCTTCTGTGTTTTTTGAAAATATTATACATTTGGTTCTCCTGTTCTGTGGCCGTGTGGGTGTGCGGGGGCCGGCCGCACGCCGTGTGCCGTACCGCATGCCGCAACCTTTCCCGACCAAAAAAGAAAAAAGCGCAGGTCCGTTCGGACTTACGCTTTCGCTGCTCAACACTGGTATTCTAACACATTTTTTTCGAATAAATCAAGAGTTCATTTCCAGATCTTCCCTGCTTCCCCCGGGGCGCGCCGCACACATATAGGGACAAACTCCTCGCAGAAACAGAAGACCGCCGCCCGGGCACACACCGCACACCACCTGCATCATCCATATTTACTCCACCTGTTTTTTTGTGTTAAAATACAAATAAATCATTATGAAAACGGAGATCTATCCATGAAAGACGAAATCCTCTCACTTCTTCCGAGGTCCAGGAAGGGATTCCTCCGGATCGTCTTCAGCCGGCTGGGCCTGGTCCTTGTCCTGCTGATCGCCGAGGTCGCCCTGCTTCTCGCGCTTTACCACTGGGCCTTCGACTACTTCACATGGCTGCAGCTTCTGCAGGTGGCTTTTTCAATTGGCATGGTGTTCTACCTCTTCAACTGCTCCATGGACGCCTCCGCCAAGCTGACCTGGATGTTTTTGATCATGCTCATGCCCATCCCCGCAACGATCTTTCTCTGGTTCACCCAGAAGAACATAGGTCACAGGATGATCAAGGAGCGCGCCGAAGAGATGATAAGAGCTTCCGGGGATGTTTTGCGCCAGGATGAGGCGGCCATCGGAAGCCCTGAGCTCATCGAATCCGGCACGGACGATCTTTGCAGGTACCTCAACAGGAGCGGAAGCTTCCCCATATATGAGGAGACCGAGACCAGATTTTTCCCTTCGGGCGAGGCCAAGTTCGAGGCCATGCTTGAGGAGCTAAGGAAAGCCGAGAAGTTCATCTTCCTGGAGTACTTCATAATAACCGAGGGCTACATGTGGGGCAGCGTCCTCAAGATCCTCTCGGACAAAGCCGCTCAGGGCGTGGACGTAAGGGTCATGTACGATGGCATGTGCGAGATCTCGACCCTCACCGCAGACTATCCCAAACGTCTGGAGAAGCTGGGCATCAAGTGCAAGCCCTTCTCACCCATTCACCCCTTCATCTCCAGCCACTACAATTACCGTGACCACCGGAAGATCCTGGTCATCGACGGCAAGGTGGCCTTTACCGGAGGCGTGAACCTGGCAGACGAGTACATCAACCGCGAGGAGCGCTTCGGCCACTGGAAGGACACCGCCTTGATGCTTAAGGGCAAAGCCGTCCAAAGCTTCACCCTGATGTTCCTCCAGATGTGGAACCTGAGTGAGGAGGATGTCCGCTGGGACGAGGCTAAGACGGAGTACGCGGCCGCGACCGACGGCTTCGTCATGCCCTACTGCGACTGCCCCCTGGATGACGACAAAGTAGGGGAGAGCGTCTACATCGACATTCTCTACCGCGCAAGACACTACGTGCACATCATGACGCCCTACCTGATACTGGACAACGAGCTGGAGACCGCCCTCAAATTCGCGGCCCAGCGCGGCGTTGACGTAAAGCTCATTCTTCCCGGCATTCCCGATAAAAAGATGGCCTACGCCCTGGCCAAGTCTCACTACAGAGGCCTTGTCAAGTCCGGCGTCAAGATCTACGAATACACCCCCGGCTTCGTCCACGCCAAGATTTTCGTAAGCGACGATGAAAAAGCTGTGGTGGGCACCATCAACCTGGACTATCGCAGCCTCTACCACCACTTTGAGTGCGCGGCCTACCTTTTCAGGACGAGCTGCATCTCGGACATCGAGAACGACTTCTCAACCACCCTTTCAGAGTGCGCGCAGGTCACTCCCGAGACCATCCGGAACGAAAAACTTTTCTACAAGATCTTAGGCGGTCTCATGAAGGTGATCGCCCCGTTGATGTGAGGCGCTTCCTTGTTCTTACGGGGACCCTGCTCCCCGCAGCCCTTCCACGCAAAAAACGGTGCTGCTCACGCAGCGCCGATGTGCAAAAACGGCACCGCACACGCATCCCTGCAACGAAAAAGACGCTGCTCACGCAGCGCCGCATACCATAGAGATACCCTTCAGAGCGAAAGTTCTGAAGGTTATCTCTATATAGTGTCAAGATAACTCTCTGACATTCTTCCATGCTTCTGTATCATTATTCAAAACGGTCACGTTCACAACGGAATTATTGAATTGTTCCGGTAAAGCTCATATATACGATCGATAATGTTAAATGATCTTTGCGCCTGCTGTTTTGATCGTTCGCACCTCTTCACCATAACTAAGGAAACTATGATAATCACTGCTTCCGAAGCCACAAGCCATATGATCGTAGCATTTGTTCCAAACGCAGGTATCTGAGACATTACTGCTCCTGTTATCATTTCTGCCCTGCCTGTAGAAAAAAATCGGCATCCAGGCAGGGCCAAATCCCATTTCTGCCCTGCCTGTAGGAAAAAATCGGCATCCAGGCAGGGCCGAATCCCATTTCTGCCCTGCCTGTAGAAAAAAATCGGCATCCAGGCAGGGCCAAATCCCATTTCTGCCCTGCCTGTAGAAAATAATCGGCTCTCAGGCAGGGCCGAACCTCATTTCTGCCCTGCCTGTAGAAAATAATCCGCCCCCAGGCAGGGCCAAATCCCATTTCTGCCCTGCCTGTAGAAAAAAATCGGCATCCAGGCAGGGCCGAACCTCATTTCTGCCCTGCCTGTAGGAAATAATCCGCCATCAGGCAGGGCTGCAGCCATTCCGGATTTTGTCGGATTTAATCTTTTGACCTTGCGGTGATCACTTATTTACTAAAATATCCCTCTTCATTGAAGATAAACTCGTAATTATCTGAGGCGGGAAGTATGTCCGCTTTGGGCCATTCACCAGTATCCCAGGTGAGATCATAGTAGTATACAGTTTTTGCACCGGGGGTTAGTAACTGAATCGCCTATTCCTTCATTATTCTCTATCATATCCAGGCTCAAAGCCACCCTCGCCCCCACCAGCACGGCCTACTTATGCTCAAAATGGTCCTCCGGAGCACTGCTGAGCCCCGCTGCCGCAGGTCTTGGTTCAGACCTGGCGTCAGTCTGATCATATCGCAGATCGCGGTTCTTTCGTCACTGTCATGAAGTGTGACCTCCGCATACTTGTGACAACCACGCAAAAAACTGATGTGTGACCTCCGCATACCTGTGACAACCACGCAAAATAATGTTAAGATATTCTTGTGGGGCGGTCCCGGATGCGGGCGCACGTCCCATACCAGAATCATACAAAAAGCAGGTGACCCATATGGATATATACTTTAACGGAATAATTTATCTGAACGACTCTTCAGGAGCCAGGGCAGAGGCCATGGCCGTCAAGGACGGCCGCATTGCTGCTGTAGGACACTCTAAGGAGATCCTCCGCATGGCATCCCGGGGCGACAGGATCATGGATCTTGAAGGGGATCTGATACTTCCCGGCTTCGTGGACACCCACATGCACTTTCTGGAGTACGCCGCGGAAAAGTCTTTTGCGGACCTCTCATCCTCATCCAGCCTGGAGGAGCTTCTGTCCATTCTCAAAGCCGGTCTTGATGACGCTGTCCGTTCCGGCATGCCCCTGAGGGGCACCGGCTTCGACCACAACACCTGGGCTTCTCCGGTGCTTCCCACCAGAGGCGACCTGGACGGCATCTCCCGGGAGATTCCCATCATCATCAATCGTTCCTGTCACCACATCACCGTGGTGAACACCCCTGCTCTCAAGGCATCCGGCCTCGAGGATCAGTGCCCCGACGGCATACTTCGGGAAAACCAGCAATACATCCTGGAGGAGACTCTTCCCGCACCCTCTAAGGATCAGATCAAGGCTCTGGTCCTGGACGCGGCACGGGATGCGGCATCCAGGGGCATCACCCAGGTCCAGACTGACGACCTGCCTGTGATCTCTTCCGAGCTTTACGGCAGGACCATTCTGGAAGCTTACGCTGAACTGGACCGTGAGGGACAACTGCCCATCAGGGTCTACCAACAATGCAACCTGCCATCCATGGAAAGACTCAATGCTTTCCTGACAGCAGGATACATGACCGGTCAGTCCACGGGGCACTTCACCATAGGGCCCCTCAAGCTGATCGGAGACGGTGCCTTAGGCGCCAGGTCTGCTGCCATGCGTGACGGTTACAGGGACCAGCCCGATAACAGGGGAATACTGAATTTCACCGATGACGAGCTCCTGGAGCTGGTTTCCGCAGCCCACCATGCGGGGATGCAGGTGGCCGTCCACGGCATTGGAGACAGGTGCATTGAGCAGATCCTGGACACCTATGAGGCTGTCCTTCGTGAGTATCCCAGACCGAACCACCGACATGGCATCGTCCACTGTCAGATCACAAGGCCCGATGATATCAGGCGCATGGCAGACATGGGCATCATGGCGTATATACAGCCTGTTTTCCTGAGAGCTGATCAGCACATCACGGAGGAACGTATCGGGCCGGAGCTCACCGTCACTTCTTACGCCTGGAGGGCCATGGCTGACTTGGGCATCCACCTGGGCGGCGGATCGGATTGTCCGGTGGAGCCCTTTGATGTTTTGCCCAACATGTATTACGCGGTAACCTGCAGGGAGCCCGGGGCAGACCGTCCCTGGTACCCCCAAAAGGCCCTCACCCTTGACGAGACCATCCGTGCCTTCACCTCTGAGGGCGCCTACGCCTCCTTCACCGAGGACCGTCTCGGAAAGCTGCTGCCCGGCTTCACCGCGGACTTCACGGTGGTCGACCGGGACGTCACCGTCCTTCCGCCGGAGTCCCTCTGTGAGGCTCAGACAGTCATGACCTTCGTGGACGGGAAGATGATTTATGAAGCCAGGTGAAAAAAGGCCGCGCACTCACTTCCTTAACAGGCTGCGATTCACGGAAAAGCCGTTTATACCTGCTTCCACGGCTTTCCGCTTCCACTGACGCAAAAAACCGGCCCCGCCATAGCATTGAGGGCCGGTTTTCTGCTGTACCCTGTTGGAGGTATTTTGCTGTCGTGTGAAAACGGCAGTTTAGCGGAAGGATGCGCTGCCGTTTTCACGTAGAGGGATGTGGATTATATAGTATTTTTATTGCCTTTTCCTGCCCTTCAGTAAACTGAAGGTGGCAGGAAAGGATGCTAAGCAGATTGCAAGCCGACCCATTAGTCCTGTGTCGTCGCCCGTCTTCGGGACGGAGTCGTCCGCCCGGGTCTCGCTGTCCCCGCTGCTCCCGGTGTCCCCGATGCTCCCGGTGTCCCCGCTGCTCCCGGTGTCATCAGTGGACATCGGCTCTTTCCGGTTGATCACGGTCAGCCCGTCCTCCGTCTTGACGTAGCCTTGAGGGACCCAGTCATTCCCTTCAGCATCCGTTTCTTTCACAAAATATATATATTGATTGCCTCTCACGTCGTACTGAGGCAGCTCTCCCCAGCTCACCAGGGTCGCCCCGTCCTCCAGGGCTTTCGGCTCTCCCACTCCGGTGGTCTTACCGGTGCCGGTGTTGGTCCTGTAAAGTCGGAAATATATGGTGGGATGCTCCGATCCGTCCTCGCCGCCATCGGCCGTGAGCCATATTTTGGATGCGGATATCCCGGTCTGCTTCACAGTGTTTTCCACCGTCAGGGCCAGGCTCTGAAGTTCAGTGTTTTCGGTGTCTATGTCGAACTCGCAGGGTGACTCTTCCGTGTACTCCATGTCCAGGTAAGCCGGGGCGTCCGTCTCATACAGACGGTAGTGCCCGGTCCTGAGCCTGGTCATGGCGGCAATGCCGTTTTCGTTTGTTGTCATTTGACCGACTTCCACCCATTCCGTTCCATCCAGACGCTCCACCCTGAACACCACCCCCTGAAGGGTCATGTCGGTGCCGGTGATCTTTTTTGTTATCTGAAGGACTCCTCTGGGCAGGCCTACGATGCCGCCTCCCTGGTCCAGGTTGGCAAACTGTGAGCTGTCTGCCACTGAATAGGTCTCTCCGTCATCTCCGGTCCTGGTCATGGTGGCGCTGTTTGTGAATGTGAGGAGTGAAAAATCCGTGATATCGCATCTGTAGGTCAGGCACCAGCTTTCGCCGCTTACGGCCGCAGGATCCAGCTTCCAGAGGATGTTCCCGTTCTCGTCAAACCGAAGTTCCGACTCCGGGAAGTCTTCCTTGAAGGCGCTGATCACCTCCGTAAGTGTCCCGCTGTAGTACTTGCCCTGAGTGCCTCCGCTGTACAGCTCTGCCCAGGTGTAGTCGATCTCCTGCCCGGGGCCCAAAGTGTCGCGGATCACTATATCGTATGTCACGGTCTCCCTGTTTTCATTGGCTGTAAGCACCCACTCTGTGTATGTGGGGTCCTCGGGGTCCAGGGTCATGACCCATCCTTCGATGCCCTCCATGTGGGTCCAGCCGCCTATGCCCGAGGCTTCTTTTCTGAAATCCGGAAGCTCCCCGGGGGTACCTGATCCCGAAGCAGGTTTGGTGATTTGGATGTCCGCGGTCTGATCGCCTGCGGTCATTGTCACTGTCTGTGTGTCCGCTTCGTTTCCTTCAGACTTGTTGTACCCCATAAGGGAGAAGTAAAAATGACCGCTTATGTCGTACATGTCGTTTACGGCATCGGTGAAGGTGATCACCGCCCCCTGGGAGGTGACCCGCACCCACGCGTAGGTGACGCCGTCCTCCGTGATCAGCGGTATGGTGGTGGGATAACCCTGAAGATAGGCCTGCCCCGAATTTGGCCAGGTGATCTCAATGGTGTCTCCTCCGTGAAAAACGTGCCGGTCAGGGCTTCCGTCGCTGAACGTGACTTCCACCGTGACTCT
This sequence comes from uncultured Peptostreptococcaceae bacterium, assembly GCA_905235115.1. Taxonomy (GTDB): domain Bacteria; phylum Bacillota; class Clostridia; order Peptostreptococcales; family Anaerovoracaceae; genus RUG754. The sequence goes on along the minus strand of CAJOKT010000014.1, from coordinate 23,228 downwards.
GCCGTTGGTCTCAATGTTTTCCGGACTCACCGCAAGGCCGGTGACGTATTCCGACACGTCGTCCGCATAGGCGCAGTTCAGACTTGCAGGCAAAAAAGCCGCGCACATCATCACCGCCAACCCCAGTATCAATATTTTCCTTACCAGACCCATCTGTGCTTTCCTTTCAATGTAATGTCAGAATTGTAATGTCAGAATTTCCCCTTTTTTATGAGGTCTATGTTCTTTAAAGTCATGTGTATGTGGCTCCTCAGCATGGCATCGCAGCGGCTTGCGATGTACTCTGGGCTCTCTTTCATGTGCCCGTCCAGATAGTTCCCGATGATCCCCATGAAAACGCTCATATAAAAGTTCTGCATGAACTCCCAGTCCTTCTCGTCCACCTCCATGCCCATGTCCCGGGAACAGTCCGCGATCCCCCGGCCAACCAGGATCTCCCCGTATTTTCTGATGATCCCCATCAGATCATCTCTCCTTGAGGAAAAATAGAGATGCATGACCCTCTGTTTCCTGACATGCAAAAAATCCAGGAAACATCTGAATCCCTCCACCCAGTTGCTGTAGGTGTCGCAGTTCTCAAGGGCCCTGCTGAAGTCTGTTTTATACGCTTCTTCAAGTGCGTCCATAAGGCAATAAAAATGATTGTACAAAGTCTGCCTGCTGACCCCCGCCTCCTTGCATACCATTTTCACGGTCAGGTCATCGCAGCAGTACTCGTCCAAAAGTTTCAGGAGCGTCTCCTTGATATGATCTCTCGTAGTCATCCCTTTAGCTAAAACAAGCTGCGCTGTTCTGTCACACTTCCAACACTTATTTTGCGGTTCTGCCTCCGGACAGCCGCCCCAAAAACAAAACCCCTTTCGCATGCATTTTTTGCTCACTGCAGCTTTATTTTAAATGCATGCAAAAGGGGTTTACAATTTACTTTAGAGCGATTTTGTCAATCTGTCCCGGTCCGGTCAAAGGTCCCCTGCTCGATGGAGCGGATGTTGTCCAGTGTTGTCCGGATGTGGTGCCGCATCATGGCGTCACAGCGGCTTGCGATGTACTCCGGGTCCTCCGTCATCCTGCCCTCCAGAAAATCCTTGATGATGCCCATGAAAACGTTCATATAGAAGCGGGTCATGAATTTCCGGTCCTTATCCGAAACTACCATTCCCTTGTCCCGGGCGCAGTCCGTGATGCCCTTCTCAACCAGGGCCTTGCCGTGGTTCCCTATGATCTGGATCAGGTCCTCCCTTCTTGAAGAGTTGTAGATGTGCAGGTAGGCATCCTTACGGGCATAGATGGTCATAAGGAGCGCCCTGAAGCCCTCCACCCAGTTGTGATAGGTGTCCCGGCCCCTGAGCCCCTTTTCCAGATCCGTTCTGTAGGCGTCCTCCACTGCGTCCAGCAAATTGTAGTAATGGTTGTAAAGTGTCTGCCTGCTGATCCCGGACTCCATTGCAAACATCTTGACGGAGATGTCATCTGCGTTGTGCTCCGTAAGCATGTTCATGATGGTATCTTTGATCTTTTCCGTTGTATCCATGACTTTTCCTCTCTTATTCTGTCGGCCGCCGTTTCTTAGTATATCACGGAAAGGCGGGTCCATAAAGGACCAATGGTTCATTTCCCGATGCTGCCGACGTACTGTCCCATGATCGTCAGCCGCTTGACGAAGATTGCACCAAACCGGTTTTTTGCGCCTGATCCATCCGCAAAACACCCGTAATTCAGTGTTTTGCGGATAAAATGCACTTGATCACAAACATTTCACCCTCGTCCGCAAAAAAACCGCCCTTCGCCCCCATGATCTATGCGGCTCCTGCTTTATCGCTTGACAGCACAAAAGTATACGCTGTACAATATATTTCATCAATGTTGAATATAAGGAGTTTCAACTCATTTTTGCTACCTGAAAGGAGAAGTGATCATATGAAAACTACGCTGAAGCGGTCCCTGCTTTTGCTGCTGATGTTCATGATGGTCGTGACGCTGATGCCGGACCTTGGCTGGGTCGGCGAGGCGTATGCGGCCGAAGAGCCGGCGGCGATCCAGGACACCTACGAACTGGACGGCGTGACCTATTATGACGTAGGGTCGCCTAATTTTGCCGTCGACGCCTCAAAATTCATCAAAGACATGCTCGGCACCCGCACCAATAAGATCCAATTGAGGAGCGAATTGAATGAGGACGAGATCGAATACAGTTATTACGACCAGTCTGAAAGCGATCTCTGGCTGCAGACCGGTGTCATGACTCTGACAGATCTGACCCCGAGCGGATTGGTAAGCAGGGACATCACCGGCATGTTCAATGCTGCCGTCAAGGGATCCAACGTCTATGAAGAGGGGAGCAATTACATTTATGAATCTATGCGCTACGACATAGAGAGCAAGGCTTCTCCCAAGGCTGCCGAAGAGTGGGTATTCCAGAAGACCTTCGGCTCCGACAAGGAGTTCGGATACTTCAAGGATAATGACACCGAGCAGCTGACGCTTGTCACTGCAGTAAAGGTCGACGAAAAATGGAGCGGCAATATCAGGAGCACCTTCGCGGTCGCCGCCTATTTCACGAACTTCCGCGTATTCGCGCTGATCCCCTCAGATGAGGGCGTGAATTATGTGACTGAACTGATCACGGATACGGTGAACTCACAGTCCACCACCGCATCTACGGTCAAAAACCTGACCGCGTCCACAGTCACAGGTTCTCAGAGCGTTTCCAGCAGCATCACCGCCAGTGTTTCCAATTCAGTCAACGGTTCTGAATCTTACACTAAGTCCACCAGCAAAAAGATCGGTGCGTCATACAAATTCACCGATGCATTCTCCGTGAGCGGAGAAGTCTCATGGACCGAAGGCGAGGCGTTTTCCACGGGCTGGGGTTCCTCGGACACCATATCCACGACCAAAACCGCGTCCTACTCTGTCAGTATACCGATGGCGCCCTACACTCAGGCAATGATCACGCAGTCCGACACGACTTCCGTATTTCTCACCAGCTACAACTGCCCCATCGCCATTTTGTACGATGTCACCATCGTCGGTTATCAGACAGGAGTCTTTGGCGACGGTATCATGCATACACGCGACACACAGATCCTGGTGGACGGCGTCTGGATAACCATAGACAGAGATGCGGTCTTCAGTTTCTCGGACCCGCTGAACGGTGCGAGAGGTGATCTGGACTCCCGTATCAACAGTTGTGAGAGATGGAACGACATGGACGATCAGGGTCTCAGATGGCGTTACATCGTGGAGGATGAACCGGGGCAGCATCATCTGTCCGCAGCGGAAGACTCTATGTCCGCCGTCCGTACTCATGTGCCGATGTCCCCCACCGGCGCAGCCTATACTCAGACTCTGAATGTGGTCGCCAGCGAGGTCTCCGGACTTATGGCGACACATCCACTCAACAAAGTCAAGATCGCTGAGCCGAATATCAATATCGTAAGTTCGGACGAAGTGACATATCAGCTGTTCGACTATTTTACCGCCAACATGAAGGTGGGCGACTACTCCTATGCCAACTACCTTAATCTGATAGGCACCAACAGGTTTGACGTGCCTTACTATGGTTTTTCAAAGGATAACGGCTACTGGATCATCACCGACAAGCTGGGAAACGAACTGGATCCGGAGGATTCTCCCGTCCTTCTCGAAAAAGATCCGGTCTCGAAGAACTGGCGCTATACTGCCGTGCGCCCGGGCACCTGCTACATGGTATACCGGATCTTTGAGGACATTTATACCTCTGCGGACAGGCCCAATGATCCCATCACAAATGCGGATCTCGCAAAAACTGCCGCTCTGGAGATCGTCGTAACCGAAAATGAATCCGTTGCCGGCCACGTGCACCAAATGGTCAAGACAAAGAGGACCGCACCGACATGCACCGAGCTGGGCAACATCGAGTACTATACCTGCACTGAATGCGAAGGCATCTTCAGAGACAAGGACGGCGAAGAAGAGCTGTCCCACGGCGATATCATAATTCCGGCTCTCGGTCATGACTGGACCGAATGGGATACGGTCACAGAGCCCACCGAAGATTCAGAAGGACTGGAGTCACGTTTTTGCAAAAATGACCCCACCCACACGCAGACCCGCGCCATACCAGCCCTGCCCCACAAACATGTGATGGTAAAGACCGCCAAGGTCCTTCCCACCTGCACGGAAGACGGAAACATCATGTACTACACCTGCAGCGTCTGCGGCAGATTCTACACTGATGCCGATGCCACCAATGAGATCGATGAGCTGGATACGGTGCTCACCGCCACCGGCCATACGGAACAGGTCATACCCGGAACTCCGGCCACCTGTGAAGACACAGGCCTGACGGAAGGCATCAAATGCTCCGTCTGCGGCGAGACCCTGGCCGCTCAGGAGACCATAGAGCCCCTGGGCCACGACTGGGGCGAATGGACTGTGGTCCAGGCCGCTACGGCACTTGAAGAGGGTCTGGAGACCAGGACCTGCCTGAGAGACGGATCCCACACGGAGAGCAGAGCGATACCCATACTGGATGTTGTCGTCTCCGGAGTTTCCCGCGTCTACGGTTCCAACCGGTTCCAGACGTCCCTCAAAGTGGCGGATGAACTGAAAGAGCTTCTTTCGATGGACAAATTCGATACGGTCATTCTGGCTTACGCTCACAACTATGCGGACGCTCTCGCAGGAAGCTACTTGTCCTGTCTGCTGGATGCTCCGATCCTTCTGGTGGATTCCGCGGAAGCCAACATCGGGCTGGTGCAGTCATACATCGACTCCAACCTTGAACCAGGAGGCAAGATCTACATTCTCGGCGGAACGGCTGTGGTACCTGATGAGGCTGTCGCGGGGCTGGATGGATTCGATATTCAGAGGCTCAGCGGCAAGACCAGATATGAGACTAACATCGCCATCCTCGAGGAAACTTCGAAATACAGTACCGTAAACGAGATAATCGTTGCCAGCGGTACGGGCTACGCTGACAGCCTGTCGGCGGCCGCCACGGGCAAACCTATACTGCTGGTGACTGATGCCCTTCAGAAGAGTCAGACAGATTATCTCGAATCCCTGGAAGGGCCGCTGACCTTCGATATTATCGGAGGTACAGGAGCAGTCAGCGAAAGCATATTGAACGAGCTTGCGGCCTTCGGTTCTGCCAGCAGGACCGGCGGCAAGACCAGATACGAGACCTCTGTCAACGTAGCCAGGAAGTTCTTCAACAAGCCTGAATCAGGAGTCCTGGCATACGGCCAGTCATTCCCCGACGGGCTTTGCGGAGGAGTGCTGGCGTACGCCATGGGCGGTCCGCTCATCCTCACGGAAAACAGCGTAGTCCAGGCTGCGGAAGCCTACGCCGAAGAAACAGGCATGAATAAAGGCCTCGTGCTCGGCGGACCGATGCTGATAAGCGATGATTCAGCCAAGGCTATCTACCATCTGGCCGATGATGCTGAGATCCTTGTGAAATAAAGGGTATCCAAAGTTTTCAGGGGTATCTCCAAAAAAGACTTGAAAGACCCCGCCCGGCAGCGGGGTCTTTTGCTTGTATGAAAACCTTCTTTCAGGATTCGCAGCGGGTCGTGGCCGCAGGTTACTGCTTATTTTCAAAAATCCGATCTGAGCAGTAAACTGCGACACCTTCCCGGGTTCGACTCCTGCTCTGTTTAATGGCATTGGGCCGAATGATTGATACAAGATGCATTTTCACTTGAACAGGTACAGCTTAATTGCCTGCCGCATGTTAGCCGGACATCCCAAAGCCTTATCCTCTTACCAAAAAGTATAAAAACAAACTTTTTGGCAATCTATTGACACCATTGCCAAACGATGCTATCATACCATGTACAGATATTAATTGATCATATTTTGGGAGATAAAATGGAGCGTCCGGTCGAAACTCTGCTCAGAGGCTCACAATTCAAACAGCTGCTTGAGAATTATGTCAGATCACTGCGCAAAAAATATTCTCTTAAAAGAACAGAGGTCGAAGTACTGTACTATTTGCAGCACTGCGATGATCACAATACAGCCAAGGATATAACTGCGTCGCTTCACATGAACAAAGGCCACATATCTCAGACTACCGACAGCCTCTGTCAAAAGGGATATATCTCTGCAACCAGAGATACCGGTGACTACCGCGTGGTACATTACTCGCTTACTGAAGACGCGAGAAAGGTCACAGACGAGATCGATTCTGCCTTAAGCAAACTGTACAGTTCCATGTTCGAAGGGATATCTGACGAAGACATGAAGACATTCAGGCGCATCGCGTCACAGATAGCGAGCAATGTCACCAGGCTTATGGGATAATTTTTTCACAATAAAGTTTAAAAACAAACTAATATGATCTTGAACGACCCATGAAACAATCAAAGTTCTGGAAGTTCTTCTATGGTGCCCTTCTTGTTGCCATATGGGGAACCATCATCTGTGTTTTCATAAAAAGCAACGGAAAGCTGACCGCAGAGCAGATAGTGGATTATCGCCCCGAAAGTCAATTCGCCGCGGTTCTTGCAATGCTTGGATTATTCCTGCTTAAGAGTGTGGATTTCATAATGTATTCCGGCATCCTGTTTGCTGCCGACGGTATCATGTTCCCGCTTATGCCTGCCTTATACCTTAATCTGGCCGGCATGTTTATCATGCTGACTATACCATACATCGCAGGAGTGAAGCTGGGCCGCAAATGGCTGAACCGCTTGAGAGATAAATATCCCAGATTAAAAGATGCTGACAAGCAGCTTCACCACGGGGAAGTTGCTGTAGCCATGCTGTTACGGCTTATTGGGATACCCCTTCATGTTGCCAGCATATATATGGGCGCCGCAGAATTCCACTACGGCAAATTCCTGCTGGGATCTGTGTTAGGGCTTATTCCGGAGATGGTGACAATGACTGTCATAGGCATGAGCGCCACCGACATCTCATCACCGGTCTTCAAGATCGCGCTTCTGGCAAAGCTGCTGCTGATAGGAATACCTGCTGCTATATATATGCTGAGGCGTCCGTCAGATAAATAAGTTCAGATGTGCCTGACAGCATAGCTTCAGGACACGTAATTCCACGCTTCCGGCATATTACCGATTTTCAGCCTTTCTCTCCGCCACCTCTTTCTTTTTCTTGCTGTGCCTTGCGGACAATATCACGATAAGTATCGCGCATATCACGATAAGTACAACTACCGTGACCATCCCCATATGGAAAGCCTTCTGTACATCGTATCTGAAGGACTTGAGCGATCCCATAAAAAACATGATGCCGACAAGCAGCCCGCCGAGAAAAGATATGAGCATGAGGACCAGCGTCGTTTTAAATCTGCCGTCCTGCTTTTCGGGTTCTGTTTCCGGATTCTGTATTTCCTTCTTGTCTTTTGCCATTGCAAATCTCCTTCCGCCGGTTCAATCTACTTTTATTATCAAGTATATACCGACAACCGCGCGTTATCAAGTGCAGGTTGTGATTCGATCATACTGCACAGCCGGTGGTTCGCTGTCCCCCGGACTGTCGTCTCCGGAACCGCCGCTTAAGTGATACGAGACAAAAACGACCTACAGACGTCGGGCCGTTTTTTTGTATAGGTTTATTCGAACCATACCTGCGAGGCGAAGCCGCCTTTGCATATGTATAAGTTCGGTTCATGGAAGCAACAATTGCGGGACAGATCTCTTTTCATTTTGTTTATGACTTTAGCTTTTTTCCAGTTCATCTCTGATGTAATCTTCCATAGTCCGTGAAGGACGTCCGAGAAGCCATTCGAGTACGTTTTTGTTCGCGGCGAAACCGTAATCGTTGTAAGTGTCCCGTATGCCAAGCACCGCGCTTCTTGCGTAACTGTCATTGGCGCTGTTGCAAAAGTTATGGAATGCTCCGTCAAACATGTGATCTCTGTCCCTCCAGACCGTCTCGATCCTTTTGCCTGACAGACTCCTCAGCATATCTGCTATCTCATTTACAGACAGATAGCTTGATCCGCAAAGTTCATAGGTGGCGAATTTATGTTTCTCCCCAGAAGAAAGAACTATCCCCGTAACCTCTGCTACGTCCCGGACATCCACATATCCCAGCTTTCTGTCGAGAGGTTTAAAATTCTCATAGATCCCGGTCTCAACTATCGCCCTGACCGGTACATTGCTGGTATAGTGAAGGGGCTGAAGGATAGTGAAATTCCAGTCGTTCTGAAACCCCATCAGCTTGAGATGCTCCTCGGCTATCAGTTTTTTTGTGTGCTGCAGGAGCCCGGATAATCCGGGATGACATACCGAAAGCTGTACGAACTGCCTGACTCCCGCTTTCATAGCGCAATCCATCGCTAAAATGGCCATCTCATCTTCATCATAAACCATGACAGGAGGAACATAAGCTACCTGTTCTATTCCTTCCATGCATTTCATCATGAAGTCTCTGTCTCTGGCGTCACCCGTCATTACTTCAGCAGCGCCTTCTTCCAGGAGTTCTTCCGTCATGGGATTTATGTCTGTCGCCCGGACGCGGAAACCCCGTTTTATCAGTTCTGTCGTTACGGCATGGCCTACACGGCCGAAAGCACTCGTTACGAGAATCATCCTTTAATCCTCCTGACTGTCAGTATTTGACCTCGTCCTCACCTTCTTCAAGCTTCGCGAATGTCCTTCTCACATATACGTCCGGATCCGGAACAACATTCGGATCCAGATATTTGGGATCCTGTGCGACCAGCATCGCCTTGTGAACCGGATTGAGATCAGTGTTCACCATCGGCGGGATGATCTCCATCACACGTATTCCCAATGGCTTGAACTGTACGCGTTCCGTTCTGGTGTATGCATGTATTCCGGCCTTTGTCGCGCAATATACCGGCATCTCGGGAAATCGGTCTCCGGCGAATGCCAGCCCTGAGCAGACGTTCAGTATTTTGCTGCCCTCGTTCTTCTTAAGAAGCGGAAGCAGCAGGCCCGTCATGTAAATCGGGCCCCTCAGGTTGATCTCGATCTCCCTGTCGCCTATGGCAAGGTCTCTCGTTCCCTCGGTAAGATCGATATTGCGCTGAATGCCCGCGTTATTGATCAGGAAGTTCATCTCCGGGTGCTCTTCGATGAGCTTTGCAGCGAATTCCTCCCGGCTTTCATAGCTCGACACGTCGCATGTATAGGTGATGAAGTCGGAATGTATACCCTTCACTTCATGAAGTTTGTCTTCGTTTAGATCACAGATGATGATAGTGTTCCCGCATTCCGAAAGGTACTCCGCCATGGCATAACCGATCCCCTGCGCTCCCCCTGTGATCAGTATTGTATTTCCGGTAAATTTCATGTTATTTTACTCCTTCAGTTTAAGTCCCATAGGTTCATCGCGGAAGATCCTTTCATCCATCAGCTTAAGATCCGGTGAGATAAGAGGAGTAAATTCCATCTTATCCAGAATGTGTTCTTTCAGATCCACTCCCGGAGCTATTTCGGTCAACATGAGGCCTTCAGGCGTCAGTCTCATGACGCAGCGTTCGCTGATAAAAAGTATCTCCTTTCCGTTCTCGGCAGCATACTTCCCGGAGAAGGTCACCTGCTGCACTTCATTTACATATTTCAAAGTATCTCCGTCGCGTATTATATTGATCTTTCCGTCCTCGACCCTTATGTCCTGATCCTTGCCCGCGGTAAATATGCCGCTGAAACATACCTCAGGAGCATTCTGCGCGATGTTTATGAAGCCTCCCGGTCCTGCCACCTTGCCGTTAAATTTTGACACGTTGACGTTTCCGTGCCGGTCGATCTCCGCACCGCTCAGAAATGCCTGATCAAGTCCGCCTCCGTCATAAAGATCAAAGGTGTCGCTCATCCGGTAAAGGGCCTCCGGATTTACTCCCGCTCCCATATCTATACCGGTAAGGGGCACTCCTCCCATAAGCCCCGTCTCGATGGTAAGCGTGATCTGATCAGACAGGCCTTCTTCATTGACGATTATCGAGATCCCGTCCGAGATACCAAGCCCCAGATTGACGAGTGCTCCTTTTTTGAGTTCCATGGCAGCCCTTCTGGCTACAACCTTCCTCAGCCCCATTTTCAGGGGAGGCACACTGCTCAGGGGTATCCTTTTCTCTCCGACCAGCTCCGGACGATATTCAGGGACTGCATAGCTCTGTGGATGCTCTCCCTCTTTAGAGAGTACGACATAATCTATGCTTCTCTTGTGAACAGTTACCATGCGCGGGTCAAGTTTTCCCTTCCCGACTATTTCTTTCACCTCAGCGATCACTGTTCCTCCGTTGTTGTGAACAGCGTTCGCAAGTTCCAGGACCTCACTTCTCACGGCTTCTCTCTCCGTGGATATGTTCCCTTCTTCATCAGCGTATGTTCCTCTGATGAGGGCAACGTCGATCGGTATCGTCGGGAAAAACAGATATTCCTTACCGTCGATCGGCATGAGTCTTACTATCTCTTTTCCGGATTCTCTCGCCAGATCGTTCATCAGGCAGCCCTCCAGTCTGGGATCGCAAAAGGTGCCCAGCCCCACATGGGTGATGACTCCGGGCTCACCTCCTGCCTCAGCGCGGTACAGCTGTCCGAACAGACTCAGCGGGAGAAAATATCCGGCGATCCGGTTCTCGTTAACGGCCCTGTTTATCGCAGGAGGAAGCTTGACGACAGAAGTATAAAGCGCTTTTATCTGCCCGTCTCCCTTGAGGGCGGAAATGCCCCAGCCGTCTTCATTGCCGTCTCCTGCGCTGGCAGACGTAATTACGGAAAGATCACGCGGTCTGCCCTTTTCAGAAAACCTTTTGCCCATCTCTATAAGAAGAGAGTCCGGCGCGCCGAATCCGCAGAATCCTCCGATACCTACCGTTGCGCCGTCAGGTATAAGGCTGACCGCCTCTTCAATTGTGAAAAACTTTGACATATTATTTCTCCTGTTTCGATCATCTGAATGTTCTCCCCGCTGTATCATGCAGCAGGGAGAACACATCAGAAAATTCAAGAGGACTTATTTACAAGCTGCTTTGAGTTTCAGCGTTTTCGACTTCGATCAGAGCCTGAAGATGTTCCTTTTCCTGTCTTACAGCTTCTTCCTCAGCTGCGGCCTGTTCACGTGTGAACCAGGGATGACCCTTGAGCCAGGGCTGGATCTTTTCTTTATCAAGCTTCATGAAGAAGTAAGCCACGATTAGGGATACGACTGTTGTGATAAGGAACAGCGCAATAAACTTAGGCAACACCGCACCCATCTCTACCATCATGTTATCCATGGTGATATACGAGAGATCGAGTCCGTGCATTCCCAGGCACATCGCTACTATATAAAGAACCGGCCAGTGGAGCATGTAGAAGTATACAGCCATTCTTCCCGGGGTAGCCCAGATCTTGCTTGAGAATACTTTGCAGCGGGTGCACTTGTCAACATTCAGTACCACCAGGAAGGTGAATATGAGAGTGAGCAGGTGTACATTGGCCCAGCCAAGGTTGAAGTACATTCCGAAGGGGATGAAGATAGGTACCCAGCTGCGTACCCAGACGACGATAGTCATTACTATCTGCACTATTGTCAGGAATATTATCATTCCCTTTGACCACTGCTTGCCTTTAAGTCTGTCCACAGCCACATACAGGAGACATCCCAATGAAAGGCCTATGAAGATCTCAGGCCATCCCTGAGCGATATGTATGCCGCCTATGTCGGTGACCTGATACCACATGGGCTGTTCATGACCCATATAGTGTGATCCGTAGAAGAACAGAGTAAATACAGGTACTATGAATCCAAGGAAAAGTTTTTTGTTATACGCCAGCAGGAAGTATATCATTGTTCCTGCCACAAATATACCTGATATGAACCAGAGCGGTGAACCGAGCATCTGCACCGGCGGCCATGCACCGGGTTCCGGATACCAGGCCTCTCCTACTGATGGGTTGCCGAATCCGGCTCCGGTTATCTGCAGGCCGAAGAGCTCCCATACGGAGTTGAGCAGGTGTATAGGCCAGTCTATAACGCGGTTGCCGTTCCAGATGTTTATCATAAGCCATCCGAGAAGACTTGCAGTAAGGTAAGTAGGGCCGAGTCCGATCATTCTCTGCTTGAGATAACCCCACGCCTGAATACCGGCTGATTTCTGCAAAAGCTGTGCAGAATGCTCCTGTCTCTCAAATCCTGCCATCATGAAGTATCCCGAGAATGCCATGAACGGAATGATGACATCGAGCCCTGCATAGAAGAAGGGGACGTTGCTTCCGAATACGAACATCGGGAAGACCATAAGCGAGTGGACCAGACAGAAATTGATAGCCAGCATGAAGCGATAGAACTCTATGGTGTAGTTCATTTCCTTCTTCACTTTTCTTTCCTCCTTAATAAATCTTTAATAAAATCCAGTTAAGCCTCTGTCTGTTGATATATAACAAACGTATTAGTTATATATCAATCATCACCCGAAGTATAGCATACACCGGATTCTCCGTCAATTATTATTACAATAAGTAATTCAAAAACACTTGAAATCGCCCGGTGTTGAGTTATAATAAACAGTGTAATGATTGTTTAGTATAAGGAGTCATGTATGGCAGATAAGAATAAAGATAATACCTCACCTAAGGACAAAAATATTCTCTCATCACTGAACCACGCTTTAAAGATCATGGACCTTCTGAGTGTCAGAACCAATCTCGGCGTCACTGAGATCAGCCGAATAACCGGTTACGACAAGGCAAGCGTTTATAAAATGCTTTACACGATGCAGTACAGAGGCTATGTTATAAAGACTGATGATGCCAGATATTCTCTGAGCAGCAAGCTTTCCGCAAACGGAGGTCAGGCTGTGGCCAGGCAGAATATAGTAGATGTCGCAGCGCCGTTCATGCAGCGTCTCCGCGATCAGACCGGCGAAACAATACTGCTGGGCATGCTCAACATCAACGGAAAAGTCATCTTCACAAATAAAAAAGAGGGTCTGTCTGAAGACAGCCTTCGCATAAGGACCGCATACGAGATCGACGCCTATACTATCGCGTCGGGAAAACTTCTTCTGGCCAATCTGGACGAACCCATGCTGAGCAGCATTCTGGACAGCATCAGGATCACCCCTCATACCCCCTACACCGTGTCCGGTGAAACAGAACTTCTGGATCAGCTCAAGGCGCTCAGGGGTGCGAGTTTTGCTGAACAGTATGATGAGAACTATGTCGGACATGCCGATATCTCTGCACCCATAAAAGGAGATGACGGCCGCTTTATCGCGTCCTTAAGCATAGCCTGCCCCACGGAAGTTCTCAAGGCAAAGAGAGATGAGTTCCTTCCCCTTATCATTGATGCGGCAGAAAGTATCTCCGCTCAGATGGGCTGGATCTCAGGATAAGCAAATCTGTGTTTCAGACGTTTCACAGAACCCTTGAAAATCAGGGAAAATCAAGGAAAATCAAAAGCTCCCGCATTTCTGCGGGAGCTTGATTATTGGTGCGGATAACAGGAGTCGAACCTGCATGGTGTTACCCACACGGACCTGAACCGTGCGCGTCTGCCAATTCCGCCATATCCGCATCTTGTCCGCCCCGGACGGAATCAAGCCATCATCCGAAGTCAACATAGGCATTATATAACAGATGGGATCAAAATGCAAAAGATTTTTTTAAGATGTATGCAGATTCCCTTATCTCCCGGAAAATATGGTATAATGATCCCGAAAATACGAAACTGTCGGAGGGAATCTCTATGAAACATATAGTGCTCAAACCTGTGGAGATCTACGAAAACCACATGCTTATCGACGTTTACGACTATACTTACCCTATCTACGAGATAAAGTCTGCTCAGCCTTCCTCTGTGAGGCGTGTCGTCAGTCCGGAGGATCCTCCGGTAAAAAACCTCACCGGCAATGCCTCCCCCGGCATCAAGTCCAACGGCAAGCCCAAGCTCAGAAAGCGCATGACCATCGATGTGGACTACTCGTCCTACGATATCTCCGGCATCAGGGAGGAATGCCCCACCCTGGAAGATGCCCTCGAGCACTACAGAGGCTACATCTATAAGCTGGTCCGTGCCCGCATCCTGGACGACTGGAGCTCCGACAGTCTGCCCGACGTTCTGGAGATCATCCGCGAAAAGATCGCAAAATACTACGAATAGGGAGATCCCCCGACCGGCGCAGCGCATCCCGGCCCGCGCTTAAGGACCCCTACAGCAGCTTGTCCATGAGATCAATCATGGACTTTTCTCTTTCTATGGAATCTTCTCTTATTATTTCCCTTATTCGGGGATCTCGTATCAGTATTTCCCAGGCCGTCTGAGTGGCTTCAACGAAATCGTCCTCAAGGGGGATCTCCTCATCGATCAGAGGGCACCTGTAGGGCAGCTCCACGTCATTGTAAACCATCTCCAGGCTGCCGTCCTCATAGAGATGCGGCAAAAGCGGAAAAGTTCTGCACTGTATGGGCCGCCTGTCCCTGGGGCACAAAGGCGGCGTGGCGCAGCACCCGAAATACATGCCCTCTTCATCCTCTTTCATCGTGAGCCAATCTCCGTCCTCCCGGTGAAGAGCCTCCTCCCCGGGGAGCAGATAGATGCCCATCTCCGGAGCGGTCCCGTCGGACCCCGCCGCGCTTTCCCCGGTGCAGCAGGCGCAGCCGCAAAGCTTGCCGCAGTCCTCATCCAGCACCTCCACGGCATTCAGCATATCGTAAACTACCCTGTAGCGCTCCTCGGTCATGGGTATGTCAGGTCTTCTTTTCGGTGTAAAAAACTTGGCCGGCATAGCAGATCAACCTCTTTCGGATTTTTTGCACGATCACTTAAGATATTATACCACGAAAGTTTGGTTCCCGCCTCTCAAAACTCTTGCAAAACCTCAGGCGCCGTGTTATAATCCTATCTGTTCCGAGCGTGGGGCGTTAGCGCAGCTGGGAGCGCACCACACTGGCAGTGTGGGGGTCACGAGTTCGAATCTCGTACGCTCCACCAGGATGAAGGATCGCTGTTCGATTGGATGACGATCCTTTTTTCATAGGCAAAGCACAGATACCCTATGCTTTCTCCCATCACTCAGCCGGCGGCAGCCCCTCCGGATCTTCAGCCCTCTGTCGGTTCCACATTCAGGTCCGGCCGCCATAAGCTGAAGAAACCGGAATATACATCCAAATAAAAGGAGTGAAAATGTTATACATAATCAGACACGGAATAACGGATAAAAATCTGGCCGGGATCCTGCAGGGCCAAAGTGATGTGCCTCTGAACGGTCAGGGGATCAGGCAGGCTGAAGAGGCGGCCCGGGCCCTTGACGGGATCACCTTCGACAGGGTGTTTTCCAGTCCCCTGAGCCGGGCGGTGCGAACAGCTGAGATCGTTGCGCCCGGAATGGAGCCGGTGATCGACGAGCGGCTCATCGAAATGGGCTACGGGCCCTACGAGGGCATGGATCTGAGGAATCCGCCTGAGAAGGTGCTGGGGTTTTTCAAGGATTTCGTTAACACTCCCGCTCCTGAGGGAATGGAATCTCTGGATGAAGTTGTCGCCCGGGCGGGGGCTTTTCTGGAGGACAT
Source organism: uncultured Peptostreptococcaceae bacterium (assembly GCA_905235115.1). Taxonomy (GTDB): domain Bacteria; phylum Bacillota; class Clostridia; order Peptostreptococcales; family Anaerovoracaceae; genus RUG754. The sequence goes on along the minus strand of CAJOKT010000014.1, from coordinate 7,755 downwards.
CCGCGGTTTGGAAGGCAACATCCTCATCGCCACCCACGCTATCGCCATGAAGGGTCTTCTGGAGTACCTGACCCCGGACTCGGGTGGCAGATACTGGAACAAATACATCGGAAACTGCGCGGTCTACACCGTGGAGAACCGTGACGGCAGCTACGGGATCCCCAATGAGTTTTACGGAATAGACGCGAAGCCTCCCGTCATACCCGACTACTACAAAGAGGATAAGCAGGATGTGACACCCATGACATTATCCGGCAAATAAATGCACGCGCTCCTCAAGTCCCGGCAGGGTGGACCGGACGTAAAGGAGATGGATAAGACTTCCCCCTATTTTCTCTGTTTGCAGCTGACAGTTCAGCTTTTTCGTTCAGCTACATCTTCCAAAAAAATACGAATGTGGCTGAACTTTTTTTGTTCAGCCACATTTCCCTGTTTTCTCTGTCTGTGGGTGAAAACTCCTTCGGGCACCCTGCCTCACAGTCCTGCTGCGATCAGCGCTGCACCCAGGGCACCGCAATATTCCGGTCCCTCCGGAATCGTGATCTCCACGCCAAGGAGTTTTTCCAGTTCATTCACTACTCCCGGGTTGTTGGCGACGCCGCCGGTCATCATTATCGGGGTTGGGTCTTTTGCGGGGCCCAGGAGGGTCTTGGTCCTGGAAGCCACGCTTTTGTTCAGGCCGTGAACGATGTCCGGTGCGGAGTGGTTATCAGCGATAAGCGATACCACCTCGCTTTCCGCGAAGACGGTACACATGCTGGATATGGTCAGGTCCTCCCTGTAGGCAAGGCCGGCCCGGGCCATCTCATCCATATCGAGCTCCAGCACCTTGGCCATGTTCTCCAAAAACCGGCCCGTGCCGGCCGCGCACTTGTCATTCATAGAAAAACCAAGTACTCGTCCCTCTTCGTCCAGGCGGATAACTTTGCTGTCCTGACCGCCTATGTCTATGATAGTCCTGACACCCGGATACAGGTGTTTTGCGCCGTAGGCGTGGCAGGTTATCTCCGTTATGTTTTCGTCAGCGAAATCGATGCTTTTGCGCCCGTAGCCGGTAGCAGCGACCCGGATCATATCCTCCCGGTAGATGCCGGCCTCCTGAAGGGCTTTCTCCGCACCACGGGAGGCGCTCACTCCGGTCCGGACCATGACCTGCCTGACCAGGCGGCCGTCCCGGTCCAGGGCCACCAGTTCGGTGGTGGTTGATCCTGAATCTATTCCGATGTAGTATTTTCCGTCGTTTTTCATACTTTTTTTGCTTGTGCCTAAAGCTGCACCGCTGTTTGTGCCTAAAGCTGCACCGCCAACCTCACCATCTGCCGTGCCTCCGGCCGCAGCACCATCTGCCGCCGCACTGTTTCCGCATCGGCGCTCCACAGCCATCACCGTTTCTCTGAAGCCTTCCAGCCTGGTCAGGAGCTGTCCGCAGGACTGACGGGTAAAGTCCGTCTCCACCCGAATGATGGGCTTATCCGAATTCTTCAGCCCGGAGAACTCGAAGTCGTAATAGTCGCAGAACTGCACGATGTTATATATTATCCCCTTGCAGTTCTCGTCGGCAGCCAGCATCTCCCGCCGCCTGGTGTCCTGCATCCTCATGCAGGGGATCTGCCTGAGAAGAGCCCGGGCATATCTTTCCATGAGGGCCTCCAGGGAACCGCATTCCGCCTCCGGCGCCGCATCCTTAAGCACTCCGCCCGGCGCCGCACTGTTCGAAGCAATGGAACCGCATTCCGCATCCGCTTCCCCCAGCACCACTTCACGGTTTCCCACGCAGGTCAGGTCTTTCACCGCGATCCCGCTGAAGACCTTTTCGGCTGCCTCCTTTACCGAGGCGCTGCTTCTGGCTCCCATGAGGGCGATATACGGCCCCCCGGGCAGGTCCGCAGGCTCCTTAAAAGCCTCTTTGAACCGTTTCGCATCGAACTTCTTCCCGAAGTGCTCCTCAAGAGCCCCGATCAGGTCCATCAGTTCCCCGCGCAGGACCTCCACAGCACACTGCCCTCCGCAGGAGGGCAGATCCATCATCCAGGTAAAACCTATGTCCTCCGCTTCCGCGGCATCCCTGACCCGGCGGGAGGAATCGCAGCAGTTCACGAATATCACCCCGTCATAGCCTCCACCGTGGATGTCCTGAAGCATGGCTTTTGCGTGGGAGCACATGTTGGGATGGAGCCGGGATGATCCGTAGTCCAGATCCTCCGCTTCGCTGTTTATCAGCTCAGCCTCCTCGCCAAAACCCGCAAGTAATTCAATTGGAGCATATTTGCAGTGATAGCCTGTCATTTTTTGCTCTCCAGAAGTTCCAGAAAAGCCTCCATTCTGGTGACCGTCTGGCTGTCATTAACATTTTGATGATCGCAGCCGTCCCCGTCCAGGATCAAGGTGGGAAAGCCGTTTTTTTCCAGGTACTCCCTGGCCATGGCGGAGCTGCCTGCAGTCTGTTTGCATCCCCAGTGGCAGAACCAGACCACGCCGTCCGCGTCCAGCGCCCGGGCGTAGTTCAGCGCCGCTTCCACCCTGTTCATGCCCGGGCCGTTGGAGGTGTTCCTGATCAGCCTTTCCGCCATGAAGCGGTATGGATCCTCCTGGTCCAGATCGATGTGAATGGTGTCCAGTGTGATGTCGCAGGCCGCGATCTCTACCCTGTCCGTGAAGTTCATGATCTGTTTCAGAGAATCCTGCCAGTAAGGCAGAGTGTGGACCCAGAGGAGCCTGACGCCCTTCCGTTCCGGGGGCCTTTTCTCAAGCTGCCGCAAAAGATCCCTGCTGTACTTCAGGGCCTCCCCGGTCCCCAGCATCACGTGGGTGCCGAAAAGAGACAGCATATTGGAGGTCATCTCGTCGGGGATGTACCTGTCCCGGCGAAGTTCCACGATCCGGCGGAAGTTCCTCAATGTCTCACGGCTTCTGTCCGTGGCCTCCTTAAGTCCGGCCTCGTCCACCGGGCGGCCCGTGTTCTGCTCTACGAAGGACTTCATGTCCCGGAGCCTTGCGGTCAGCTGATCCAGATTCCTTTCGTTATATTCGTAGGGCACGTCGATCATGAACCTGGGCACGCCGTAAAATTCCTCCGCCCGCATGAAGGACAGGTGGTTCACATCGCATGCCAGGCTGGTGTTTATGATCATCTTAGGCCGGGGCAAGACACCGCTTTCCATCAGGCCCATGAAGGCTTTATGGTATGAGCAAAGTGTCCTGGGCACCCCGTTTCTTTCCGCAGTCTCGATGAAGGCCCGCTCGCTTTTAGCTGCGGCCAGGTAGCAGGCCAGGGCCTCCGGAAACATCTGGCTGATCCCCGCCGCGTGGAGTATCTCGCATGGCAGGTACAAGCTGACTAAGGCCGACCGCTCCGGGTGCCTCAAAGGCGTGATGGCGGATTCCGATGTGGCCCACTGCATGTATTTCCTGGCCGGAAGCATCTCCCTTGGCGCAAAATACTTCAGCGCCGTCCCCGCCGCAGAATAAATGAAGGTCAGCTCCCTGAGAGTTCTCTTAGGCCTATCCTGAACATTCTTGTATATATGGTTTCCGAATATTTCTACTAAGTCCATCGCTAAATTACAATGATGCAGGCGCAGCAAGGGGTCTGCGCGTCGGAGTATCGGACCGCACGCGCCGCGGATCCGTGCTGAGCATCCTGTTTCCCGCCGGCCGGCCAAATATCCGCACGCCGGAGGCGCGCTTCCTATCCTCTTATGAGTGCCGCAAGCTCCGCCGGGTCGATGCCTGCCATATATTCCTCAAGTCCTGCCCGGCGGATGATTTCCGCCAGGTTCTGGTCCATTCTGGCACCCTTCAGGGCCTGCTCCAGTTCCTCAATGGGGCCGTTTCCGAAAAAGTCCCCGCTGAAATGTATATTCTCTATCCTTCCGTCTTTTGCGGTGAGGTCTACGGTGACCAGTCCGTTTTCGAACTTTTCCTCGCGCCTCATCTCGTAGCGGATGTCTGATCCGTAGTTCCACTCCCAGGTGGAATACTTTGCGTTTCTGAGCTCCATGATGGCCTGCTCATCCCTGTCGGTCAGCCGGTAATTCTCCACCTCGCCGGTTCCCAGTATCCGCTCCTTGAGAGCGGTCTTGAACTCTTCCATGGTGATCTCCCGGGGAGCCTGGGCGTTTATGGTGGTCACCCGGGACCTGACTGACTTGGAGTTTCTGGAGCTGAATTTAGCCTCTCTCACCTTGAGGGCATCTGCCACCCGGGAGAGATCCGTGGAAAGCATGATGCAGCCGTGGTGCATGACCCGGCCCTGCTTCACGTACTGGGAATTGCCGGAGATCTTCATACCGTTCACCAGAATGTCGTTCCGGCCTGTGAACTCCGCGGGCACCCCCAGGGCGTTCAGTGTCTCCACCACAGGCTTCACGAAGATCTTGAAATTCAGCCCCTTCACGTCCTTCTGATCCACGATGAAGGTGAAGTTCAGGTTGCCCAGGTCGTGGTATACCGCGCCTCCTCCTGAAAGCCTTCTGGCCACCTTGATGCCCTTCTCGTCCACCGCCTTCTGGTTCACCTCTTCCCAGGCGTTCTGGTACTTGCCGATGACGATGGTATTGGCATTCTGCCACAGCATAAAATAGCTCTCATCCCGGGGCAGGTCATTGAATACGTACTCCTCCAGAGCCAGGTTGTAGTACGGATCTGTTGAATTTGATTCGATGTACTTCATAAGTTCAGTATCTCCCATCCTTTGCGTGGCGCGCCGTTTGCGGGCCAGCATTCCAAAGCTTTTCTGCGGTAGCCGAAGGGGTCATGGTCTTCCGAGGGCACGTGGCATATGAATACCCGCTCGAACCCCATGCTGTCAATTATGTCGCACCACCTTTTGTGCCACAAAAGAAAACTCGCGGCGAAAAGGAACCCGTGCTCCCGTCTGGTGAACCCCTGAAGCATCTTTAGCTTCACCAGGTCCATATCTCCCGTGAATATCACGCCGGTATCCCCTAAGAGGAAGTTGTACGCGTAGTGCTCCGGGTAGTCGAAGCTCAGGTGCTCCGTCTTCATGTACTCGAAATCCATCTCCGACGTGCCCGAGGCTGCGCGATGGACCACGCCCTTCTCTCCCTCTGGGACAAAAAAATCCGCGCCGGCCCTGCCGTACCCTTCAAAGTCGATCCGGGCGTTCTTTGGAACGCAGACGAAGGACCGCGGGTTCAGGTCAAGGTAGGAGGCAAGTTTTTTGCCGCTGAAGTGGTCCCCGTGACAGTGGGTGAAAAACAGGCTTTTAAGTTCAGCGAACTCTCCCTCCCCATTCATGACAGCAGCCTCCGTCTCAGGCGGAAGTTTATCGAAGAGGCTGCTGTCGCTGGGCAGCCCGTCGATCAGTGCCTTAGTCCCGCCCAGGTCGATCAGGACCGCCGAATCCGCCAGATATTCAAATTTAAGTTCATCCGTGAGTGTTCTCATGATCGTCCACCAATTACGTTATAACCGATTTTGGGTGATTTGACAACGGTTATGTGGCACATTTCAGGCACTCACCGCCGGATCTCAAAATAACCATTTCCGGCGGTGAGTTTTACAGGGATCTCCGGCTTGGCCGCAAAATTATGATCTTAAGCGGTGACCGTGCTCCGCCGCCGCAAAACATCCCGCCCCAATCGAAAACGGCAGGCCGTGGCCGGCCTGCCGCCTTCTGAAAAAAGGGTGATTCGCCCTTTCGGGCATCTGAGTAAAGGATAGTTTTTAAATGAACATCGAACTATCGGTTCAGTTTTGCAAATATAGTCTTTTCTCTTTCTTCCGGGCTTACGGCCTGGCGCTGTCTGAAGCATGCCATGTACAAAACAAACCCCAACGCCATCCATGCTACAAACATCACAATGGCCATCTTCCCCATGAACAGGGGATTGCCGGGCACAAAGAGCAAAACTATTATTACCAGTGTTATCACGGCCGCGAACCATGCGGTCTTCACCCCGCCGGGAATCTTGTAGGGACGTTCCGTGTCCGGTGCGGTCTTCCTCAGCCTGATGAGGGAGAAAGCGGTTATCATCCAGCTCATCATAATGGCACAGGACGAGAATGATGTCAGGTCTCCGATGAGTCCCGCGCCTGCCAGGGGGCCGATCAGGGACAGCACCAGCGCGAATCTGAGCCCGTTCACCGGGGCACCGTTCTGATTCTGTTTCGCAAATGCCGAAGGCATCAGGCGGCCTCTTGCCATTGCCATGAGAAGGTTGGCGGAGGCCATGAAGAATCCGTTCCAGGTGGTCACGAGACCTGCAATGGCTCCAAGGGTGATGAGCCAGAACAGAATCTTTCCGGGCACTCCCGGAATCAGCCGGAGGAACATGTTGGAGGCCGCGGGATTGTCCAGAGTGACGAAATCTCTCCAGCTTATTCCGGACCCGAAGCATATCAGAAGCATTGCGTAAAACACGCAGGCCGCCACCACTGACAGCACCACGGTCTTTCCTACTGCCTTCACGCTTCCTCCCGCGGACTCGATGCCCTGAGGGATGGTCTCAAATCCCGTTACAAAGAAGGGGACGGATACCAGCATGGCCAGAACTCCGCCGAACATGCTGGAGTGGGTCAGGCCTTCCTTTACAGTGTTGTCATAGACAGGTCTCAGGTTGGAGATATCGCCGAAGATCAATGCGATCACTGCTCCAAGCACTGCCGCGCTGACCAGGAAGATGCAAAGGAATCTCTGCAGCTTCGCAGCCGAGGCCAGGCCCCTGTTGTTTATGAGGAAAAGGATCACCGAAAAAATGATACCTATTATTATCGAACTTAAATGGATGCCGCTTCCCGCTATCTCATAGAGCGGTCCTCCGGCCTTCAGCCCCGGGATCAGGTATCCCAGAACATCGGTTATCTGAATGGCTTCCCAGGGAACTATGGCCACGAATGCTCCGAAGGCTGCCCAGCCGGACACCATGGAGATTCTCTCGCCGAATCCCTTGTATGCGAAGGCCATTTCACCTCCCGCCACCGGATACATTGGGACCAGTTCGCAGTAGCAGAGAGCGATGGGGATCATCATTATCAGCGAGATCATGTAGCCCAGGGCAGCAGGCACCGGGCCGCCGCAGTTGGCCATCCAGTTGTTGATGGACACTGCCCAGCCGACTCCCACGATGGAACCGAAGCCTATGCAAAAGAAATCTATTGCGCTGACCCCTTTTTTGCTTTGTAATGTTTCCATGATAAAAGATTACCTCTTGAGGTTTTGTGCTGACCCCCGACAGGACCGCCGGGGGTCATGCATGGTGATACTATGATTCAGTCGATCAATTTGACGCACACTTTCTCGGCGCCTTCCTTCCAGATTCTTAAACCGATCCTGTTGAGTTCATCCAGATCGCCTTTCAGGCTTGCGAACAGGCTGTAGGGGCCCCCTTTGTGCTTGGGGCCGTAGTATACGCATACTGCCTTCCACTTGGGGTCACTGTTGAAAGCCACATCGCCGAAGTCAGGCTCCACAAGGTTTTCTGCCTCCACCTCCACGGGTGCGTTGAAGAAAAACTCTTCTCCCGCATATCGTCCCTGAAGGGCGCTCCCCTCGATGGGAAGTGCCTTAATGAAGGCTGCCGCCGTCTTGGGGGCATCCTCCTTGAAGATGACCTCGAATTCTCCGCCTCTTTCGAACTGCATAACAACTTTAGACATTTTGCCCTCCATTGAAAACTACTCGTATCTGCGCATCTCGATGGCTCTGTGCGGACATAATGACCAGCAAACGCCGCAGGCATCGCACTTCTCGCTGATCTCAGCCTTCCTGGTGTCAGGATTCATGTGGAGAGC
>CAJOKT010000013.1 GCA_905235115.1 uncultured Peptostreptococcaceae bacterium | reverse complement strand
GAATGTTGAGGATCCGTCATAAGTCGGGTCGCTCAGGACGTACATCGAGAAGATAACGTCATCGATGGTGAGGGGCTCTCCATCGGAGAACACGATGTCGTCACGAAGTTCGAAATCGTAATCTACTGTGCCGTCACTGTTCTGTGTGACCGTGAGGTCAGCGGGTCCATTATAGTGATACATAGTTCCGTTGTACTCACGGTCTTCGCCTGTCTTACCTTTCTCGACTATAGCGCCTGCCCGATCGGTGGTAAGAAGGTTTACTGATGTCATGGTACAAACATCCTGATCACTCGCTAACTCTGCAAAGAAGGGCGAGAAGCTTCCACCAAAAATGGAATATCCTGCGTTGAGTAAATGCTGCACTTCGGCCCCTCCACCGCCTTCATCGGCGGATACAGGACCCAGTGCCGCAAGCTGAAGCGAAAAGACCATTGCAAGTGAAAGAATAATAACTAAAAAACGCTTCATCATATACCTCCCCCGGCTGTCAGCCTGATTTATATATAAACTGTTATTAATGATCCTGATAAAAATGTAGCATATTTGTGCGATGGTTGCGGCATCGCTCAAATATGCTACCGGCTAGCTTCGTTGTGAGGCTATAAGTGCTAAGTTCCGCAACAACTCAGCTAACCTGTTTGTATGAAGGTCGAAAAAGTGATCCTCGTCCTCCATTCACACATATTTATACCACTTTTTTCATAATTAAAACATCCGGAATCAAAAAACTCCGGATGTTTTTTTCCATGTTCTGATCTTTATTCGGCAGCCAGCCCTCTTTCCTTGATGACCTGGATGAGCTGATCAACGTACTTCTCGGCTGTCTCGTCAGATGTGGCCTCAACCATGACCCTGATCTTGGGCTCAGTACCGGAAGCTCTCAGGAGGATCCTGCCGTTTCCTTCCAGTTCACGGTTGACTCTGTCAACTTCCTTGAGGACCACTTCGTCCTTCTGTGCAGCTTCCTTGTCCTTCACCACGATGTTCTTCAGGCACTGAGGATACATCTTCATTTCGGAAGCCAGCATCGAAAGAGGCATCTTTTTCTCAAGCATGGTCATCATGACCATGAGGCTGGTGAGAATGCCGTCGCCTGTGGTGGCGTACTTGCCGAAGATGATGTGTCCGGACTGCTCGCCTCCCAGGACGAAACCATTCTGCATCATGTTCTCGGCAACGTACTTGTCGCCCACGTTGGTCTTCTCAGTTCTGACGCCGATGGCTTCGCAGGCCTTATAAAGACCCATATTGCTCATGATGGTGGTAACGATGGTGTTGCCGTCCAGTTGTCCTCTCTCCTTAAGGAACTTTCCGCAGAGGAACATGACCTGGTCACCGTTGACCTCTTCACCGTTCTCATCAACAGCTATGCACCTGTCGGCATCTCCGTCATAGGCGAATCCCACGTTCAGTCCTTTTTCCTTTACGAATTCCTGCAGCTTGCCGATATGAGTGGAGCCGCAGTTATCGTTGATGTTCAGACCATCGGGCTCGTTGCCCATGACGTATACCTTTGCACCAAGTGCCTCATATACTGCTCTCGCGATGTTCCAGGAGGCTCCGTTGGCACAGTCGAGGCCCACCTTGTAGCCGTTGAAACCCTTTGTTGGGATCGTCATGAGGTATCCGATATACCTGTTGCGTCCCGCAGAATAATCCGTGACGCGGCCGATGTCCTCCCTCTCCGCCAGTGGCAGCTCACCGACCTCGCCGTCTATGTAAGCTTCGATCTTTTCCTCGATCTCAGGCTCGATCTTCTGGCCGTTGGCCCTCATGATCTTGATGCCATTGTCATAGAACGGATTGTGAGATGCGGAGATCATGACTCCGCAGTCGAACTCGTCGGTCCTGCAGACAAAACTCACAGAAGGTGTCGTGGTTACGCCCATGAGACATGCATCCGATCCGGAGCTTGTGATGCCTGCTGCCAGCGCGTGCTCAAGCATGTAGCTGGAGCGCCTGGTGTCCTTGCCGATTATGATGCGGGCCCTGTGGTCCTCATGCTTCTGTCCGTAGTACCAGCCGATGTATCTTCCTACCTGAAAGGCCTTCTCTGCAGTAAGCGTCTTGTTTGCCTCTCCTCTGAAGCCGTCTGTTCCAAAATATTTACCCATAGTAATATCCTCTTATCTGTAAAAATAGTATACGGGCCGCGGAGTGCGGCCCGGAGTTATCCGTCAAAGTTTGCTTGCGGCGTCGTTGTCCAGGAATACGTAAACTTCCGGGTGATCCTGAAGGATGGAAGCCGGGCAGTCCTCAGTCTTGGGTCCCTTGAGCATTCCGTAAACAGCGTCAGCCTTGTTGAGACCTGTGGCGATCATGATTATCTTTTTTGCTCTCATGATGCTGGCCAGTCCCTGAGTGATGGCGAACTTAGGTACCTGATCCATGTCAGGGTCGCCGTTCTCGTCCAGGAAAAATCTGGCATTGTCTCTTCTGGTCTGCTCTGTGAGCTCCATGAGGTGGGTCAGAGAGTCGAAGGGTGTTCCCGGCTCGTTGAAGGCGATGTGGCCGTCAGAACCGATTCCCAGGACCTGTACGTCAACTGAATATTTTGCAAGTTCAGTCTCGTAATCCACGCAGGCCTGCTCCTCGTCTTCAAGGTTACCTGCGGGGACGTGGATGTTCTCCTCGGGGCAGTCAAGCTCGTTGAAAAGATTCTCGTGCATGAAAGTCCAGTAGCTCTGCTCATGATCCTTGGGGATGTCGCAGTACTCGTCAAGGTTGAAGGTTATGATATCCTTGTAGGATGTGCCGTTCTCCTTGTGATCCCTGATCATTTCCTGATAGAGGCCTACCGGGGAGCTTCCCGTGGCAAGGCCCAGAATGGGCTTCTCAGTTCCCTTGACAACATTGAGCATGATCTCTGCCGCTTCTCTGGATACTTCTTCATATGTATCCCTTACTGTGATATTAAACATTTTGTTCTCCTTTATGCTAAATAGTATTTTTTCACAAATTATACCGATTAATTATACCATATAGAGGGAAAGTGTACAACAAAAAATACAATTTAAGTTCCATATTTATGCCACGCAAAAGCCGCCGCGGGATGCGCGGCGGCCTGGTTCATGTCTGTTACTGGTTCACAATGATGGGTGCGGTATTCCCCATGGCCACGAATATGGCATTGTCTGAGATCAGTGAAGGTCCTCCCATGGTTATGCTTCTTGCGGCTCCGGCCAGTCCCCTGAATGAAGATGCTGCCGTAACGTTGGATGTCATGGCAAGGATCACAGGAGCATCATAGTGATAAGCCAGGGCTCCTCCGGAAAGTCCGTCAGGGAAGTCCTTTGCATATACCATCATCATGTAGTCGTGATGTCCCGGGAAGAAGGTCGCGGCCACATTGAGAGAAGTCTCGAAACGGTTCTGGCCTCCCACTCTCTCCATCTGTGAGGCGTATTCAGAGAGGCTGTTGTTCATTTCCACGGATACCGCTCCGGTACCGCCTATAATGTATATTTTGCTGAATCCGGCAGTTTCAAGGTATGCCCTCTGTTCTTCGGTCAAGGTATGCCCTACCAGCATTATGGGTCTCCCTACTGATGACACCGAAAGTGCGTCAGCAAATCCTGCTCCGGAGCATACAAGAAGGTCCTTTCCGGAGGTGTCTGTCTCCTCCAGGATGGCCAGGTTGGTAGTATATCGGTCGCCTCCAGCCAGCCTCTTCACGTTGAGACCATCCAGTTTATCCTCCATGGATTCAGGTACGGCGCCCGGTCCGCCAAGGATGTACACAGTGCCATCGTCTGAAAGATTGGACTTTACATACTGAGCCACCTTATCCTCTGTCTTGGAATCGATGAGAAGGATCGGCGCGGACTTTACTGAGCTGAGCCAGCTCCCCGAAAGTGCGTCTGCATAGCTTGCGCCGCTGGCCACGATCATGGAATCAAACTTTGGAACGTCAAGCTCTTTCTTGAGTTTGGCCGCGGCTTCGATGGAAGTCTCCACCCTGCCGGATCCGTATATCCTTACGTTCTCCGGAACTACGGTAACGTTCAGCGACATGCTCTTTCTGTCCAGATTCCTGGATGATGCGGTGATCACCGCATTTCCGGGCCTGATGGCAGTCACAACACCCTGCTCATCCACAGCTGCAACGGTCTCGTCGGAGGATCTCCAGTATACACTGCCCTCTCCGTCCAGAAAGGTGACATTATCCATCTTTAGGGTAAGGTCTCTGGTCTCTCCCATGACCAGGGTCTTGTTGGAGGGAGATATGCTGAAACTGAATGTGACCTGGATATTCTTGTACGGATCCGTGATGGTATTGTATGGCATGTTGATGGCTCTCACGTTGTTTCCGTCCGCAGGTTTGGTACAGTCAGCTGTCTGGCTCGTGGTACCGAAGCACTGCACCCAGTAGTATGCCCCGTTGTACTTGACCACGCCAATTCCCACACCTTTGTATGAGGCGTTCAGAATGTTTGCCCTATGGCCCTCTGAGTTCATCCACCTGGTCATTACCGACTGTGATGAATTGGCGCCCCATGCGATATTCTCGTCTCTCATCTGAGAGTTTATGGTGAAGCAAAGCGTGCCATCCGGACGCCCGTGCGACCACAAGATCACGGTCTCTGAAGCCCTGTGCATGGCGGATTCCAGAAGGCTCTCGTCCATGATAAGCGGCGCTGCTCCCACCTTCTGTCTTTCAGCGTTCACCAGAGCCAGCACTTCATATGCCTTGGCATAGTCTTCAAACACTTCGACCTTCAGTGTATCCGTAGGAACGTCTCTCATCGGCATCGCCGCTTCGCTGTCCATGGGAATGGATATGGCTTCGCCGATCTCTATCCCCGTCTCCTGGTCCGCATATGCCGGAACCGGCGTCCACAGTGCTGCTGCGACCATCATGACCGAAAGGACCAGAACTGATACTCTCTTCAGGATCTTTTGCGCCTGATCAAAATTGCCCTTAATACTCTTACTCATCTCTTTCCCTCACATTAACTCATCTATTGCCAAGCCTCTTTCTTAAGGCCGACGAAGCGATCCATAAGACCGCCTTGATCTCATTTCTGAAGACCGCGTACATGACACCTGCCTGTACTGCAAAAGACAGTATCTGAAGACCCGTTCCCATGTCTCTGGTCACAAGAGACAACACGTACCCCACCGCCATGACGGCGAATATCCTGCCCAGATCATACTTACAGGGATATACCTTGTTGGAGAGCACTTCCACCAGGATCATCATCACAAGGTAACTCACAAGGGTGGTGAGCGTGGCAGCCAGCGCCCCGTACTTCGGTATCAGAATGAAGTTCAGGACCAGATTCAAAACCGCCGCCGCACCGGTAGGTATCAGATTCAGGTGAGATTTTTTGGTGTAAGCGAAGCCGTACCTGATGATGGTGGATATACAGTACAGAAGCTGTCCGTACATCAGCGGCTGAACCAGCACATATGCTTCATGATACGCCGGCTTCGTCATTATGTGAATGATCGGCAGGGCAAAAGTTGCGATGACCAGCACCATGGCCTGAAGCACTATGAACACGTAGTTCAGGACTTTGCGGTATTTATCCTTGGCATCCTCCCCTTCCACGTTGGCGAAGGCAAATGTCGTGAATGCTATGGATACGCTGGATACTATGATGTTCAGCACGTTGGCGAATCTCTGGGCCACCCCGTAGAGCCCCACCACGCTCTCATCCCAGTAATACAGCAAAATATACCTGTCCGACAGCGTCAGCACCCAGCTGACCACAACCATGGGCACCAGGGGAAGCGCGTACCTCAGCATCTCCCTGAAAAGCTCTCCGTCAAAAGCGGTCTTGTCCTTCCTGCCTGCAGCAGCCCTGAACATGGCCATCCTTACGAAGTTTGCCAGACAGGCGCTGACGATCAGCGATAAGTACCCGAACTTAAGAACAGCCACCAGCAAAATATTCGCGCCCAGCATCACGGCAGATGTAACCACAGTGATCATACCGTAGATACCCATCCTGTTCTCCATCCTTACGTCCAGAGCGTCCGGCAATGCCCAGAGTTCGAATACCACGGTGAAGGCAGCTATCGTCACAGCCAGCCTGTAGTCGCCGGTCTTGAACAGCCCCTGCGATATCGGTCCGGAAAAGGCTATCACCAATATCATGAAAGAGCTGGATATCATGGTGACTTGTCTGACTATCCGGTATACCTTGCGGTCTCTCATAGGGTCGCTTCCCTCGAAGTAGAAAGCGCTGAACGCCGAGTCGAAACCCAGCACCAGAATTGGATAGATGAAAGACATCAGATTAGTCACTGTGTCTGAGATACCAATATCGGCAGGTGCCAGATACTTCGTGTAAAGTGGCAGAAGGAAAAAGTTCATCGCCTTTAAGACCACGTTGGCCACCGTAAGGATCGCGCTGCCCTTTACGAAATCTTTAAGTGTGACGTTACTTCCTGCCATCTGTCATTGTTCCCCATGTTTCATGATGACCTCTTCATATATGTGCGTCAGGTCATCAGCTATCTTCTCCGGTGAAAATCCGGATATGACTTTCTCCCGTATCCTGTTCTCATCGTATTCACCGGCGTTAAGAGACATATCGAGAAGGGCCTTGACATAGGCCTCCCTGTTTCCCACCGGTACGAGTATACCGTTCTCCTTATCCACGAACTGATCCGGTCCTCCGCAGGCAGTGGCGATCACCGGAAGTCCCGCAGCCATGGCCTCGATGTAAGCCACGCCGAAGGTCTCGGCCTGAGACAGAAGCACGAAGCAGTCGCTTTCGCTGAAGATATCAGCTATCTCTCTCCGGTCAAGCTGGCCCTTGAAATGCACACAGTGCGCAATGCCCAGGTTCCGGGTCTTTTGCAGGAGGGATCCCATCTCAGGTCCCTTCCCTACTATGGTAAGATCCAGATCCCTTTCGCTCTTGTCCGACGCTTCTCTAAAGGCATCCAGGAGGTCGCTGAAGCCCTTGACGGGCAGCAGATTTCCCACCGAAACAAAGCGGAACGGATCGCCCATCCCTGCCCCCTCTTTGCGGCATACGTCGCTGTATGCTTCCATGTCCGCAACGTTGGGGACTACGCGGAAATTCATGTTTAAATTGTTCTTAAGTTTGTCCGCGAAGCTGTTGCTCACGGCGATGAGAGCATCCGCTTTTACGTAGCTTTTCAGCGCCCTCTCCCTGAGTCCGGGCTCGATGCTGTCCCGATTCAGGCCTGAGAAGTGCTCCGTGATGACCAGGGGAATTCCCATATCCTGGCTGACAGCCCCCGCGGCGATACCCATATCATAGAAATGAGCATGGATCACATCGGGTTTTCCGAATTCCGCAAACACCTTATGGTACGCGGATCTCATCGCGTGCCGGGCCGCTTTATCTGACAGCTCATCCGCCACCTTTCCCAGGGGGACGCTCACCGAGAAAACGTCAACGCCGTCCACTGTCAGCCTCCTGTAGCCCAGGGCCCTCCTTCTCCTGATGGATCTCAGGTCCAGAGCGATCATGGCCACCTTGTGGCCCGCCGACTTCAGGGCTTTGGCCTGGTCCAGGGCGAAAATGCCTCGCTTGTATTCTTTTGTGGGATAACCATTTGCGACTATTAGGATGAACAATTTACAGCTCCCGGTCTTTTGCGCTTTCAAGGACCTTATCGTACAGGTCCAGCAGCACTTTTTCCTCGTTGGCCCAGTTGCAGTTTCTGATCACGTATTCATGACCGCTTCTGCCCATTTCCTGCGCCGTTTCCCTGTCCTCAAGCAGTCTGTTTATTGCTTCAGCCAGCGCATGGGGATCGGTTGGGTCCACACAAATACCGCACCTGCTTTCCTCAGCCACCTTCATCCAACCCGGAAAATCCGAGCAGATGAACGGGAGTCCGGCTGCCATGTACTCGTACATTTTGACAGGCTGCGAATTATAAAAATGCCTTGTAGGCATAAGGATGCAAAGCCCTGCCACCGCACTTCCGTAAAGGTCGTTGACTCCCCCGCGGTCAAGGTGTCCCACATATCTCACCTTATTTCCGGCATCCATGATCTCATGGTCTCCGGCGATGATCAGCGTTCCATCCACTTCATTCATGGCTTCTCTCATGATCTTTTCACCGCGGACCTCCTTGATGCCCCCTGCGTAACAGACTATGGGATCACGCTCCGCAAAAGATACGTCGTGAAACTCCACGTCATCCAGCTTAGGATAATTGTTGACCGCAACTACATTCTCGCACACACTCTTCAGTTCTTCTGCAAGATACGGTGTAGCCGTAACAACAGCATCGAACTTACTTACGGCGTGTGTCTCGTAAACGCCGTATACCTTCGAGACCGGCTTTCTCAAAGCCTTCGGGATCCATCCCTTCTCCAGGATCTGCGCGGACAGACCTTCATGATCGTCAAAGATCACTTTCTTACCGCGGCGTTTCAGCTTAATTCCGCAGGGTATGAGTTCCGGATCATGAAAATGATAAACATCGGCATCCAGATCCAGGGCGGCCCGGTATACAGCCTTAGCAGACCTGGTCATGCGCTGAAGGCGGCTCACATTCCGTTCCGCAGCCCCGATGATATGCACACCATGTTTATCATAGGTGTCGCCGCAGGAGACCAGATATACCTCATATCCTGCCTCAGCGAGGGAAACACATTCCTTGTGGAAGACTCTCACGTCTTCCTGCCGGTGTACAGTTGTTAGATGACAGACCCTTCTAGCCATTGTTATCGGTCACACTTTCCATCACGTGTATCTCTTCTTCCGGCATGATGATTTCTGAAATGGCCGTTCCTGTGCCCGCATCCGCAGTTTCTTCGGAGACTGCAGCGGCCTGTACCTTTGCTTTTCTCTTCTTACCCGTAAAGAATCCTGCAATATCGCTGAAGTAGATTATGAACAGGAATCCAACGATGGTCACTATGGTGGAAAAGCTGTAGATGAAATCGAAGAATCCGCCCTGCAGCATTTGTCCCAGGGCCTTTGTCAGGACTGCGAGAAAAGCTATTGTCGCAGGGGTCTTCTTGATCTTCATTATGAGGAAGAAAAGAAAGCTGAGCACCAGTCCCACCCAAAATATAGAGAACACGACCCCGGCCCATCCGAAGTTCCCGTAGGCCTCGCCCGGGAAATATGTGTTCATTACGCCTGCAGTTCCGTCGTAGACACTTCTTGAACCATAGAATTCCATAATGACCTTCGCGCTTCTCATATGGGTGGACGGATCCTGTCCGATCAGCCTCAGCATGGATGGAGAGAGACTTCTTCCTGCCAGGAATCCTCCGATCTTTCCGAAATACTCCATGTGATAGGCCAGAACGCCGAACTGAGTGAAAATGGTCCTGCCTATGATACCGCCGTAAATATCTCCAAATGACGGATCAAATCCGGTCGCTCGGTACATTATCACAAGGATCGCCGCCATTGCAGCACCGAAGCCCACCATGACGATGTTCTTCACTCCTTTGCGGAAGTAGATCACCATCAGCATGAACACGAACAGGTGGAAGACCATGGGACTCTTGGAAAAATCGTAGGTCTGAGTTATTCCGGATGCGATGAACATCACAAATGCAAGGACGATCCATTTGATCTCCCTGTTTGCCACTGCAAAAGCAAATGTTATGTATGATACTATCGGCACTCCGAATATCAGGATCAGATCCTTTATGTAGGTGATACCGAACAGACTGATATCTTCTATCCTCTGCCTCTCAAGGGCATAGTTCATGCTGCTGTCATGGAAGACTATCTTCATGGCAGGAATATAACCGATCTTCAGGATCAGCATTCCCAGAAGTGCGCACTGTATCAGGGATACTGCCAGAAGAAGCCAGAAAAGAAGATCGTTATGATTCTCTACCGTGTCTCTATTGAGGAAATCCTCATATTCTTTGGCCGGATCGAACCTGAGCACCTTATAGATGGTCAGCATCACGAATGGAAGTCCGATCATCATCAGGTATACTGCTGTCGTAGCATCCTCTATGGCTTCTATCCTGTATGCCAGATAATCCAGCGTGTAATGCTTGTCATAACCCAGATTTACCAATACCGCTCCAAGGAACATCTGGAGCATGCATAAATAATATGCGTATGAAATTATGTTTATCTTTCCCAGGGACAGCGTTCCGGATGCCTGCCTGAACAGCCTGAATGAAAGATATGCGGTTATCGCGGCGCTTCCGATCGTAATTATCATGATAAATCTCCCAGAAAATAGATTTTAGTGTAGATATCGCCTTCGCGGAAATGATCCCTGAGGAATTCTATCTTCGACCTGTCGAACCATTTATCCAGATAGATGGCATTGAAATCTTCCAGTTCTTCCAGTTCGGACAGCTCCGTTACCGCAGTTCCCTGCAGCCTTATCTCCTTCAGATTTTCAAGTTTGCTGATGCCGTCGATATCTGTGATGGCAGTATATGTAAGTACCAGCTTCTCAATGCTGGTTACATCCAGAAGGCTGTCGATGTCCGATATGGGCAGCCTGTCAAAGTTGACTTCCTTCAGGAGCGGCAGATTCTCAAGTTCCACCTCCGTCACATTGTCTGACCTTATCTCGAGTCTGGTCAGATTCGGCATATCCTTAAACACCAGTTTGCCTGATGCAGAGGTGTCCCTCAAAAGCAAGACCTCCAGATCCGGATAATTGTCGATAAAGCGCTGCACATCATCTATGCGCCCATTTGTTATCTGAACATCCGTAAGTTCATCCAGTCCGGCATCCACTATTGCGTTGGCATCCAGGACCGTGGATATCACCAGCAGTTTTTTGAGGTGCTTGAAATTTTCTATGCCCTTCAGTGAATCCATGGTGCAGCTGTTGATAGTGAGACTCTCAAGCCCTGTGAACTCCTCAAGCTCCGTGAGGTCATCAAGCCCCTTATGGCTCTTGATCACCAGGCTCTTGACTTCAGCGGCTTCATCAAGAGTTATTACGGGATCGTTCATGGATTCCATCACAGCATCGAACATCTGAGGATTGTCAATGGATACTGTGGTATCCGAATCTCTCATGGCAGTGGCATAGATCAGGATAAACGATACGACAATGAAGATCACACCGCCTATCAGGTATTCTATGTTATTTTTTGAAGAGAAAAATTCCTTTATTTTAGTCATCTTTTTCCTCCGCGTCAAGGGTTTTGGTCTTATTGGGACCGATTATGTGATACTGCCTGTTAAAGGCTATAAGCATTATCAAGGCCATCATGGTGTGTACGATGATACCTGCATACGCCGGTCCATACTCATGGAATCTCGGGATCAGAAGCGTATCCAGAACAGCCAGTGATATCACGCCGAAAACAGATACAGCCATATTTACTTTTATCCTGCCCATGGCCGCCAGGCAGTTTGCTATCATATATCTCAGACCGTTGTTGATCAGAGATCCGAGAGTGATTATCCTCATAAGGGGAACAACATTGTAATACTTGGGACCTCCGTTGATCATGATAAGAGGCTTGGCAAAAATTATCATGATAAGAGCACATGCCAGAACTGCCAGGAAGTTTATGCCATATAACATGCGGAAATTTTTCCTGATCCAGGCCGGATCATTCTCATTCTTTATGAAATACGGATTTATGAATATTCCTGCAGACTGGCATATTATGGAAATATTGGCCGGCCAGGTGAAGGCGACGTTATAATCTGCGATCGCCTCGGGATCGTTAAGAATGTTCCCTATCAGGTAAACATCCAGAAGCATGAACAAGGCCCACATTCCGTTGGTCACCATGTACTGGAGAGAATATGTGATGATCCTCTTTTTCTTCTCCTTTGTGACCGGTCCGGCCTCAACACCGCTGAAATATCGTCTGTGATTTGCTATCCCCAGTCCTACCGCAAAGGCTGCCTGGATCGCCAGTCCCAGCATCACATATACCAGCAGGTCTTCTTTCCATGCTCCGACTACCTTTCCGAGTATGACAGTCACAGCATAGGCAAAGTTCAGATAGGCAAATCTCCTGTTGTCGAACATTGCCCTTTTCAGTGTCAGGCTGTTGTCATTGAAATACTGGGCCGGAAGCATAAGCAGCATTATGTACAGAAGGTAACCATAGTTTACGAACTCCCCCTTGTGCGGGTAGAATCTGTTGATCACAAGTCCCGCCGCCACCAAAGCCACATTGAAGATCAGCGCGGTGCTGCTCATGAATCGGTAGATGGACTTTTTCTCACTAAGATCATCCTCCAGCACCACGAATCTGAGCACCGCGTTGGAGATGCCCATGCCGGCAACCAGAAAGAAGAAATTGTAAAGATTCTCCACATACCTGATGCCGCCGTAGTCCGCCTTTGAAAGAAGTCTGACGATGACGATGCTGCCGAAGAATGCAGCGAACTTATTGAGGAAGTTCCCGGATATCACATGTACGCCTCCGGACTTCCACAATGATCCCAGCTTTTCTCTGGCTGATCTTTTAATTTTTGAAAAGGAAAGATCCATTATCCTCCGATCACTCTCCTGTAAAGTTCGAGCATGGTATCCACGTTTCTGTTCCAGTCGTAGTTGTCCAGAACTCTTTTGCGCCCTGCCTCTCCCATGCTCCTTCTGAGCGCTCTGTCCTCATAGAGCAGCTTCATTTTGTCTGCAACGGCCCTTACATCATTTCTGGGCACGATAAATCCGGCATCCTCTCCCATGACCTCCACGAATCCTTCCGTGTCGGTTGCGATCACCGGTATGCCGCAGGCCATGGCTTCCACTGCGGACACTCCGAAGCTCTCGCTGTCGGACACACAGCAAAAAACATCGCTCTCCTTCAGTGCCTCCGGCATTTCGGCGTTGGGTATCATGCCCATGAAGCTTATTCCCGGAAGGCCCGTCTCGTCAGCCTGCTTTTCCAGTTTTTCCCTCTGTGACCCGTCTCCGTATATCCTGAGTTCAGAGCCGTCTTCCGCGCCTTCGGTCTCACTGACAAAAGTCTCATACGCTCTGATCAGAAGATCCGCCCTGTAATTGGGGATGAGAAGTTTAGCGAAGCTGAATACCACCTTGCTGTCAGCAAGATCAGGTCTCCGCCCTTCCGCCGGGCAGAATCTTTCTGTATCCACCCCGAAGGGAGTGACCGTAATGTCCGTCTCTCTGCCCATGATCTTTTCCACCTGATCTGCCATACAACGGCTGGTGGAGCAGATATGTGAGGCATAAGCCAGGTTCTTTTTCAATATTTTTTCTTTCAGCTTGCTCTGATAAGGGAATTCGTAGACGTCGCTTCCCCACACTGAAAGGATCAGATTCGGGATCTTTGCGACCCTTGCCAGGGTGCCGTACCCTGACGCGTAGTGGGCGTTGGAAACGTCCGGTCTGAATTCTCTGTACACTCTTTTAAGTTCCCTTCCGTTCAGGTAATATCCCTTGAAACCTCCGTAGGGAAGTTCTGCCACGCGAATACTGGGACGTATCTCCTCCCGAAGAGAAGTCTGTCCCGTAAGGGTGGCCACCGTCACCTCATGACCTCTGTCAGAGAAGGCGTTGACCCACTTCACCGTGTGGCTGGAATTCAGCATGCCGATATAAAGTATCTTCATAAGAGTTTCTTTAGTTCCTCAGCAACATGTTTAAGATCTTCCTCTGTCTTGTATGGGTCCATGGGAAGGCTGAGAACAGTATCGCAGATCTCGTCGGTCACCGGGCAGTCCGCTTCGGCACTGTCGGTCCCATGAAAAGCCCCCTGGATGTGCATGGGCTTTATGTAGTAGATCATGGTGGGGATGCCTCTCTCCCTGAGAGCTGCCTGGAGAGCCGCCCTGTCAGTTCCCTTGGGAAGCTGCACCGTGTACTGTGCCCATGAGGACAGGAAGCCTTCCTTAACTTCCGGGAGCACCAGCGGTGTATCCCTGAGGAGTTCATCATAGCAGGCGGCCACCTTGTTCACGTCGTCCACCTCATACTCCTTGAATGCCTTGAACTTCTCCTGCAGTACAGCCGCCTGGACCGTATCCAGTCTGCTGTTCATGCCTATTCTGATGTTGTCGTACTTGGAACTGCCCTTGCCGTGAACGGCGTAGGATCTGAGAAGTTCAGCCCACTCATCGTTATCTGTAAAGATGGCTCCCCCGTCTCCGTAGCAGCCCAGAGGCTTGGCCGGGAAAAAGCTCGTAGTGGAAATGTCTCCGAATGAACATGTCCTTCTGCCGTTGATGGCACCACCGAAGCCCTGGGCTCCGTCCTCAAGAAGGAGCAGCCCGTACTTGTCGCATATGGCTCTTATCGCAGGCATGTCAGCGGGAAGTCCGAAGAGATCCACCGCGATGACAGCTTTTGGAGCATATTTGCCCTCAGCGATGACCTTCCGGATGGCTTCTTCAAGTCTGGAAGGATCCAGGTCATAGGATCTTCTGTCCACATCAACGAAGCAAGGTGCGGCACCAACTGCGCTCACCACCTCTCCCGAAGAGAAATATGTGAAGTCCGGTACGAATACCAGGTCACCCTTGCCGATCCCCCATGCCATTAGTGCAAGCTGGAGAGCATCTGTTCCGTTGGCGCAGGACACGCAGTGCTTCACGCCCACGTACTCCGCCAGTTCCCTTTCCAGTTCCTTCACATTGCTTCCTCCGATGAAAGCTGCCCTTGCGCACACCTCCTGGATCGAAGAGTCAATGGCGGTCTTTAATACCTGATACTGTTTTTTTAGATCTCTGAATTCCATTTGTTCACCTGTTTATCATATATCTGAATGTGATGTTTTGCGCAGGTCTGAAGGCGCAAAACACTCTCTTAGAATGTGCCTTTCATGTCTGTTGATGCGAAGTCTTCAAGAGGAAGTTTCACGGGCTGTCCGGTCTTCATGGACTTGTAGACGGCAAGCACGATCTCAAGACCGTTCCTTCCGGCTTCCGCGTCAACATAAGGCTTGCGGTGATTCTTTATGGCGTCGATGACGTCTGCATAAAGGCTGGTGTGACCGTTTCCGTACACGTTGGCTGTCTGCTCCTTAAGGCCCTTGTTTTCCTGATCTGCCTCGGTCTCATCTGCGAAATCCCAGACGTCGATGTTGTTGGTGGATGTGCCGCCGATCTTCACAGTGCCGTTTTCTCCGAAGAGATACAAAGTCTCCTCCAGGTTCCTGGGGAAAACATTGGTGGTTCCCTCGATGGTGGCCACCGCGCCGTTTTTGAAGGTAAGGACAGCCATTCCCACATCTTCAGCCTCAAGATAATCGTGGAACTGCCGGCGGGTCACTCCGTAGACAGTATCAACCTCGCCGCCCATGAGCCATCTTAAGAGATCGATGCCGTGGATGCACTGGTTCATCAGGCACCCGCCGTCATCAGCCCAGGTGCCTCTCCAGGGAGCCTGGTCATAGTAACCCTTGTTCCTGTTCCATCTCACATGGATGGAGCCGTGGCTCAGTGTTCCGAAACGTCCCTCGTCCAGAGCCTTCTTTGTCTTCTGCACTGCGATGTTGAAGCGGTTCTGGTGACAGGCGGAGACTGCCACTCCCTTTTCTTCCGCGAGACGAACGATCTCATTTGCGTCCTTCATGTTCATTGCCATGGGCTTCTCGATGATAACGTTCACTCCGTGATCTATCAGATACCTGGCGATCTCGGCATGATCTCCGGATGGTGTGGCTATAGCCGCCAGCTCGATCTCCGGATGCTCCTCAAGCATCACCTTGTAATCTGTGTATCTTGCGATCTTATCTGCATCTCTGGGCATCTGCTTCCCAAAAAGTATATCAATGTTTCCGGGTACAGTGTCACAGGCCGCCACGAACTCCAGTCCGTTGTTGTCGCAGGCCTTGGCATGATTCACTGCGATCCTTCCGCAGCCAATAAGCGCATATTTCATCTATCTGCTCCTTTACTCGTCCTTTTCCTTTAATGCACCGTCAATATATTCATATCGCCTGCCGCAGTCGGGGCAGACATATACGCCGTCATTTTGCCTCAAGACCTGCCCGCACTCGCATACCCAGCCTATCCTCTTTGCGGGAACTCCCGCCATGAGGGCGTGGGGCTCAACATTCCTGGTGACCACAGCTCCGGATGCTATGGTAGCGAACTCGCCGATATCGTGTCCGCATACCACCGTGGCATTGGCGCCGATGGTGGCGTCATGGCGGACCACAGTCTTCTTGTAGCCGGCACTTCCCTTTGGGAACCTGACTCTCGGAGTCAGGTCGTTGGTGAATACCATGGAGGGACCGCAAAAAACGTTATCCTCCAGAGTCACCCCTTCATATACGGAAACATTGTTCTGGATCTTCACGCCGTTTCCGATGTGAACATTGTTGGACACGTTCACGTTCTGTCCCAGTGAGCACCTCTCACCGATCACCGCGCCCTTCTGTATGTGGCAGAAATGCCATATCCTGGTGCCTTTGCCTATCTCTGCCCCGTCATCCACATAAGATGACTCATGAACAAAATATTCTTTATCCTGCAATGTTCTTCCCTCTTTTCTCAGATAATTCCAGAAGGTCGGACAGTATCTGCTCCGTTCTGTCCTCCCACGTGTTGCCTTCTCTTATAAAGCTCAGCGCCTCCTCATGCATCTTTCTCATCTTTACGGGATCTCCGAAAAAATCTCTTACGCATGAGACCATACTTTCCATGCTGTAGTCAGCCGTAAAAACGGCAGCTTCGCTGTCCCTGAACAAGTCCATAGGTGCCTTGCAGGGTCTGGAAATGAATGGTTTCCCAAAGGAAAAATACTCATAGAGCTTGATGCTCACAGTCACATGGTTGTAGGGGTCGTTTTCCTTTGGAACAACACAGACTGCAGCCATGTCGTAATATTTTTTGAGTTCATCACCTGATGCATGAGCTATGGTAAGGTACGGATGCTCTCTTTCAAGATCTTCGCGGGTCACTCCCAGCAAAGCCAGTTCAGCCTCCCTGCATACGACTGTAAGCGGATAGTCTCCCATCCCGGAAGCATTCAGACAGTCATAAGCTTTCAGCATCGCGTCAAACCCATACCCCGTAGCTATGCCGCCGATGTAAAGGCTCATTTTGCTGTCATTAAACGATGACTCCCTGATCTCTCCTGCCGGAGGAAGCTTCCTGGCATCGGGGTGTGAAAACACCTTGCAGGCATCATCCGTGGGCACATACAGGATATCGGCATTTTTTGACAGGAACTTTTCGTCTCTCCTGAAAAGCGGCAGCGTGTAATGGTATATCAGTTTGTTCCTGAGACCTTTACCGGGGCCGTACAGTTCCGGGTATCTGTAATAAAAATCCCTGTAGAAATATCCCACCGGAATGCCCATCTCGTGTACACGTTTGATCAGCTTCCTGTCTTCCTTCAGGAACAGCGGATGTGTAGCGTTTTCCACATAGCAGATGTCCGGTGTATTATTATCCAGCCAGGCGTTTGCTTCCGCCACGCTTTTTTTGTGTCCGGAATTGTCATGAGTGATGAAGTCGTCTCCTTTGACAAGGAACACATCGTGCCCCCTCTTCAGAAAAGCCTCATACATCTTCTGAGGTCTCACAGACGAACCTGATGTTTTGACGCCAAAATCTATGAAAGTAATGTAAAGTATCTTCATTTGCCTTCTGCCGGTATATTCCTCTCTATAAGTTCTGTCAGGAGTTCCTCCAGCTTCCGGTTCACAACCGGCATATCGAAGTCCTCTCTGAACCGTTCAAAGCCTCGTCTTCCCATTTCACGGTTCTCTTCGTCGTTATTCAGGAAGCTCATCATCACCTCTTTTGCGGAGGACACATCACCCTCCCTGTATGTTCGGCCTGTGCCGAACTGCTCCATGTAGGCCTTTGAGAAGCCTTCCAGCGAAGACATTACGGGAAGTCCTGAAGCCATGTAGCCGATGATCTTGTTCCCGAAGGCGTCTCTGAAGTCCTCCAGATTCCTGAAGGGATAGAGCCCCACATTGCTGAGTTTCAGAGCAGACTGTATCTGCACATTGGAACACCAGCCCGGGAACAGGACCCGGTCACAGTCCCCCGCGGCATCTTTGAACTTCTGTTCTGCGTCTCCTGCGCCTATTATGAGGAGCCTCACGTCTGACCTTGATGCAGCGATCTCCCTGAATGCCCTTATAACGGTCTCCATATCCAGGGTACTCATGCTGAAGGTGCCGAAATATGTGAAGTTGAAGGTGTCTTCAGTTATCCCCACGGACCTCCAGGCATCCATGGCCTTAGCCAGCTCTTCTTCGGGGATCTCGCTGTTCTCATAGCCTATGTAAACTGTCCTGTCTGCGGAGCCGCCCGGCCGTCCGGCCTTTTCCAGGCCCCACCTGAGGGCTCCCGGGGTCACCGCGGTAATGGCATCCGCCTGTCTGAAAAGCTTTTTCGCCTGGCTGACGGATGGCACGAGAGCCAGCCTGGCCGGCCCCTGCAAAGCTTCGGGAAATACTCTGGTGAAGATATCAGGCCAAAGGTCCCTCACATCCAGTACCACCGGAACTCCCGCCTTCCTGCCGTATTCCAGAGCCTCCTTTGCAAATGTCTGTGTGGGCCAGGAGCAAAATATCACATATGGAAGATGCTCCTTCTCAAAACTCTTTCTGAGTTCCCCTGCCAGGCGCCTGTAGAAAATGATCCTTTTGGGCGAGGTGTTCTTTGAATAAGTTACCGGGGAATGAAGGGCAATGAGTTTCTCATTAGCGTTGACTTCAATCTCCTGTGTGGAGTCAAAGCGGTCCGTCTTCTTGCCGTGGTCGAATCCCGGGGCGAACCAGGTCACTTTCCAGCCCTTCTGAGCCAGGTATTCCGCAAGAAGCCCTGCCCTCATGAGCCTGGGGTCCTCGTCCGTCGGCAGGGGTTCACAGTCTGATATTATCCATGCTCTCTTAAAAAAAGAAGTATCTGTCATTTCTCCAAAAAAACCGTAAACACGGTGCCGAGAAGTGTTCTGAATTCTCTCTTCAGACTGAATTCTCTCACCGCCTTTAAGTTTATCTCCATCTTTTTAGGCAGGATCTCGTTCACGTATGTCTCATCCGCGTTCTCAGCGCTTTCCAGAAGCTCTGCCTCGTCCTTGAACCTGACAGATGCTTCTGACGTGACTCCCGCGGGAAGGAGAAGCGTGGCCATCATCTCAGGCGCATATCGTTCCACGTACTTCACCGCCTCAGGTCTGGTCCCCACGAAAGACATGTCTCCCGTGATCACGTCGATCACCTGTGGGAATTCGTCCAGTCTGTGGTCTCTGAGTTTTGCGCCGACCCTGGTGATCCTGCTGTCACCGCTTACGGTCACCGCCGTTCCCAGCTTGTCCGCGTTGTTCACCATGGTGCGGAACTTGTGGATGCGGAACCTGCCCCCATAGGCCGTAACTCGCTCCTGCCTGTAGAATACCGGGCCTTCTGAATCCGACTTGATCATCACAGCCATGATACCCATGGGTATCGCAAGCACCACAAAAGTGACGCAGCCTGCAGCTATATCGAATGCCCTCTTAACGATCAGGCCTCCCTTATGTTTTGCAAGAGCATCATAATATGGCCTCACCTCATCCGTCCTCATGGAGTCCGGAAGGTCTTCCCATTCGGGGAGATGATACCATTTTCTACAGTTAAGTTCTCTTCTCAATTATCCTTACCCTTTATAGAATAGCTCTCTGAAGCCGCCCTGCTATACAGGAAACAACTCCCTGAGGGCAGACTTTACGCACTCAATAACGTAATCCTGGTCGTCCTCGGTCATTACGGTGTGTAGAGGAAGAGTGACCATATTTGAATACTGCTCCACGCAGTTGGGATGATCAGCAGGATCAAATCCCATATCCTGGTAACCGGTGTGCAGCGGAATGGGCTTGTAGTGCACGTTTGCAGCCACTCCCCTTTCAGCAAGCTTAACGATGAAGGCATTTGTATCCTGCCTTGTCCTCCCCGTCAGTCTGATGGGATAAAGATGGCCGGAGGACTGATATTCGCCGGTATAGTGTGCGGGAAGTTCCAGGGGAAGCTCTTTGAAGGCCTCGTTGTACTTCTCGATCATGTGCCTTCTCTTGAGAAGGATATCGTCATATCTCCTCATCTGGGCAAGTCCGATGGCGGCGTGAACGTCCGTCATGTTGCACTTGAACCATGGAGCCGCGATATTGTATTCCCAGCTTCCCAGCTGAGTTTTCTGAAGAGCGTCCTTGTTCTGGCCGTGGAGGGAGTAGAGCATGTAAAGCTTGTAAAGCTCCTCGTCGTCCAGTCCCGGTATGTCTCTCCAGGTCACTGCCCCGCCTTCAGCGGTGGTCAGATTCTTCACAGCATGGAAACTGAAGTTCGTAAAATCAGCATAGGAGCCCACCGGTCTTCCATGATAGACCGCTCCGAATGAATGGGCCGCATCCTCCATTATGACGGGACGTCCTATAAGAGTCTGAAGCTTCTCGCCATATCCGGTCTTGTCCGGAGGCTGTCCTTCGGGTCTGTTCTGTGAAGGTCTGAAAAGATGTTTCTTTGACTCCAGTATCTCCAGGATGGGATCGAAGTCCGCAGGAATGCCGAAAAGGTCCACCGGCACCACAGCCTTGGTCCTCTCGGTAATGGCCTCTTCAAGTTTCCTGAGATCCCAGGTGAACTTGCCCTTTTCGCAGTCCACCAGCACGATCTTAGCCCCTACATGGCTCGCCACCGATGCGCTGGCAGTGTATGTATACGCCGGTACTATGACCTCATCTCCCGGTCCGATGCCCAGGATCCTTAAGGTCATCTCAGCGCAAGCTGTATTGGAGTTCAGGCATACAGCCCTGTTGGTCCCGCAGCGCTGCGCCACCAGGCGCTCAAGTTCTTTTGTCTTTGGTCCGGTGGTGATCCATCCTGATCTTAAGGCATCCACCACTTCATTTATCTCAGCCTCGGTGATGTCCGGGGGGCTGAACGGTATCTTTCTCTGTTCCATTTTTTGCTCCGGTGTAGTCGTTTCTTACCGGGTGATAAGTTGTGACTATGTCCTCCACCTGAAGGAGAAGCTTCTTCTCCTCATTGGCGAAGGCTGTATCCAAAAGTGAAATGAGTTTATTGAGAAACTCGTCCTTGTTGAATGCGATGGGCTTTCCGATGAAGATCCTGTCGCTGGCGGTCTTTAAAAGGCCCTCCTCAGACATGAGCTTCTCTTCAAAGAGTTTCTCGCCCTCGCGGAGTCCCGTATATTCGATCTTGATGTCCACTCCGGGTTTAAGACCCGAAAGCCTGATCAGGTTGCTGGCGAGGTCAGCGATCTTCACAGGGTCTCCCATGTCCAGCACGAATATCTCTCCGCCTGTGGCGTAGGTCCCGGCCAGCATCACAAGGCTGACTGCCTCCGGGATGGTCATGAAGTATCTGATGATGTCAGGATGGGTCACGGTGACCGGTCCTCCGTGCTCGATCTGCTTCTTGAAGATGGGGATCACGGAGCCGTGGCTTCCCAGAACGTTTCCGAATCTCACAGCAGCGAACTCGGTGCAGATGTCCTTCAGGTCGGCTGCATTCTCCTCTTCATATAGAGAACCGTACCAGCCCTGCCTGTCCAGAAGCCTGTAGAGATCCTCCTGCTTCCCGGCCTTGATCTTTTCGTCGAAGCACTGGATGACCATCTCACACATCCTCTTGGAGGCCCCCATTATGTTGGTGGGATTCACCGCCTTGTCGGTAGAGATCAGTATGAACTTCTCGCAGCGGCCGGCCATGGCGGCGTAAGCGGTGTTGTAGGTGCCCAGCACGTTGTTCTTGATGGCCTCGCAGGGGCTGTTCTCCATGAGAGGCACGTGCTTGTGGGCTGCTGCGTGGTAGACGATGTCCGGATGATAGGTGCTGAACACTTCGTACATCTTCCTGGAATCCCTGACGGAGCCGATGAGCACCACCAGATCCAATGCGGGATATTTCTCTCTGAGCTCCAACTGGATCTCATATGTGGTATTCTCGTATATGTCGAAGATGATCAGCTGCTTCGGCTCATGGGCGGCCACCTGTCTGCAGAGCTCGGAACCGATGCTTCCGCCTCCTCCGGTGACCAGTACCACCTTGTTCCTGATGCCGTCAAAGACCTCAGCCATGTTCATCCTTACGGGATCGCGGCCCAGAAGGTCCTCGATGTCCACGTCCTTTAAATCGTTGACCGTGACTTCATCGTTTACGAACTGGTACATTCCGGGGATGTTCTTCAGTTCGCAGTCCGTCTCCTTGCAGATGTTCAGTATGTCACGCCTCTGTTGGCGGGTGGCGCTGGGTATGGCAAGGAAGATCTTGTTTACATTGTATTTCTTCACATTCAGGAGAATATCGTTTCTGTCTCCCACAACAGGAACACCCTCGATGTATCTGTTCCACTTGTTGGGATTGTCGTCGATGAAGCAGACCACCTTGCCATTGTACTCTCTGCTCTTGTTCACATCCCTTATGAGGGCGCTTCCATTCTCTCCGGCGCCGATGATCATTATGCGGTCGCCGTTTTTCTTGGAGGCCTCGCTGGCCTTGGAAAGAAGTTCCACGAACCTGTACGCAAACCTTATTCCGAGAACCAGTATCAGCTGGAACACCGCACCCATCACATAGTATGAGAAAGGCATCCTGGTATAGCTGGGTGATATCTGCCTTATGATCACGGTCACAGCAACGAAGTGAAAGACCATGGTGATCAGGTTTGCTTCAGTCACCCTCAGAAGTTCGGCGTAGCTTGCGAACCTCCAGATGCTCCGGTACAGATTGAACAGAATGAATACCACTATGCAAAAGACCACATAAATGGGCATCAGTTTCAGCCACGCGTTGAAATATGATCCCGGTATGGCGTTGATCCTCAGGTCGAATCTGAGAAGGAGTGCGACAAAATACGATCCCGCGGTAGCGAATATGTCGTACACCACCAGGAACGCGGCTATGATCTGCCAATGCTGCACCGATTTAGCTTTTGCCTTGTTTTCTCTTTTTATCATTATCGATCTGCCGCACCCGGCAGTCTCCTCCACATAATTTTTCAGTCTATTATACCAAATAATGGCGGTATATACAAGGAGATAATAGTTTTTTGGCCTGCTCCGGAAGGCTTGTCAAAAGGAATTCCTGCCTGTAAAATACTTCTGGAAACGATCTGACCGAAAGGACTTTGAATACATGAAAAAACTGCTTCTCACAGCTTTCGAACCCTTCGGAGGAGAGGCCGTGAACTCCTCCCTTCTTACCCTCACCGCCCTGCCCGACGCCATCGGTGATTTCAGGCTCGTCAAGATGGTGGTCCCCGTCATCTTCGGATTCGCAGGAAAGACCGTTATCGACGCTGCCCTCAGGTTCGAGCCGGACGTGATCTTATGCCTGGGTCAGGCCGACGGCCGCAAAGATGTGACCCCCGAAAAAATCGGCATCAACCTGAGAAACACCCGCATCCCCGACAACGCCGGGCTGGAACCCGTGAACGAATCCATCGTGGCCGACGGACCGGACGGGATCTTCACCGAGCTTCCGGTATGGGACATAGCTGAAGCCATCCGCGGCGCAGGAGTTCCCGCCTCTGTCTCATATTCTGCAGGTACCTTCGTGTGCAATGACCTGTTCTATTCACTTCTTGAGCGCTTCAGCGGTACCGGCATCCGGGTGGGATTCATCCACCTCCCTCTCACCCCGGAGCAGTCTGCCGGAAGACCGGAGCCACAGCCTCCTGCACTCACCGTGGAACAGATGGCTAAGGCAGTGGAGGCAGCCATAAGTCTCATTTAATAACAGCGGGCGCATGCTCGCCGTTTTTTGTATGCTTCAATCTTTTTTCAAGGAAACCGCTGTATTCATTTAAACAGACGAATATCATTCGCTTTTTGAATAACAAATGCGCATATCCCTGGAAGAAAGGAGACCCTATCATGTCATTACTTGATGCTTTAAAAAAGACAAAAGGATCTGCAGATGATGTCGTGGAGGAAGAAGCAGATGCTGCAGTCGAATCCGCGGAAGAGCATGCAGAAGACGTCCTTAATGATCGTCCCGAACCACCCGAACCGCCGAAAGATGAAAACGGAAACCCCATGGCTCCGCCCGAATGTGATCTCCCTCCTGAGGCAGAAAATAAAACTGCCGGAGAGTCACTTGCAGATCTTGCCGGAGCGGCAGCAGAAGAAGTATAAACATATAGATGCCGAGACCAGCGTGCAGAGTGCGCGCTGGTCTTTAAGTATCCGCCGTTTTATTCTGCAGCGGAGCATCCGGCTTGAGCCTCCTGCCCTCACTTTCTTTTTTTGTACATTTTTACGGACTTGGAGATCTCTTTCTTCCTGGCGTAATTGTTGGTGTTTTCCTGTCCGAGACTCCTGTAGAGCATGAATCTTTTGCGGGACAGCTCGCCGCTGGCGATGGCGGCTTTTACCGCGCAGCCCGGCTCGGTCTCGTGGCGGCAGTTTCTGAACCTGCACCTGCTCTCAAGCTCGATTATGTCCTCAAAGGTATCCTCTATGCCTTCCTTCGCGCCTGCCATGCCGATCTCCCGCATCCCCGGAGTATCGATGACGAAAGCACCGTTCCTGAGCCTGATCAGCTGTCTGTGGGTGGTGGTGTGCCTGCCCTTGGAATCCGACTCACGGATGGCGCCGATACTCATTATCTCCTCTCCCGCCATTGCATTTATGAGGGTCGACTTGCCCGCGCCGGAGGAACCCATCAGGCAGACAGTCTTGCCCGGAGCGAAGTATTCCTCCAGCTCCTCCAGCCCTATGCCCAGCAGGGCCGACACCGCGTGGACTCTGATCTTTTCCGAAATGGTCTCCACCTCGGTGATGTACCTTCCCACGTTGTTACAGAGATCAGCCTTGGTGAGCACCGCCACCGGCACCGTGCCGCCCTGGAGCGCCACACTGGCGTACCGGGCGATCCGGTTATAGTTGTAGTCATCGTTCAGGGCAGTCACTATGAAACAGTAGTCCGCGTTTGCCACCATGTACTGCATCACGCCTGTCTTGGCCTGGTCAGGCCGCTGGAGCAGCGACTTCCTGGGGCAGACGGACTGGATAACCGAGTCCCCCATGGGATTGTGGATGAATCTCACATAGTCGCCCACCACCGGCAGCTTGTCCGCCGTCTCCTCATAGAAGCTGCCCTTAAGCCTTGCAATTATCTCCTGCTCCTCAAAATATACTGCGAAACTGTTCTTCCTCACTTCTGAGATCCTTCCCAGTTTCTCCCTGTCATTAAAAATCATCATATCGCCTCCTTCACGTAGTGAGAAAACTGCACACGTCAGGCGACCCCGCAAAAAAACCGCAGCAACAGCCACGGTCCCTCAAAAGCACTAAAAAACCGTGACAAACAGGCCACGGTCCAAAGATCACAAATAGTCTTGTCAGAACCAGAGTTCAGAAACCGAGGTCACCATAACGTATTCAACTGCAATATCCGTTCTCTTTACGGTCATCATGATTACCTCACTTTCCTTAGTATTTTCTCACTGGCTGGAGTGTATCAGATACGGCGGGGAATGTCAATGTAAACAGAAACTGAAGCCACTTCTGCCTGAAACAGAAATGGCTTCAGATATTTTGCCCCATATTTGACCTTACTCCGTGAACTTCCACGCGGTATCCAGCGCGATCTCCATCATGTCGGTGAAGCTGTTCTGGCGCTCCTCCGCGCTTAAGGCGATGGGCTTGAACAGGTGGTCGGAGATGGAAAGCACGGTGAGAGCCTTCTTGCCGTCACCGCAGGCGGTCCAGTAAAGTCCCGCGGACTCCATCTCAACAGCCAGATGCCCCAGATCTCTCAGCTTTTCGTTGAGACCCGCCTGCGGATAGTAGAAAAAGTCCGAGCTGTAGACCTTGCCCACCTTGTAGTTGCAGCCCTTCTCCTTGGCCAGTCTCACAGCCTCCTCCAGCATGTCATAGTCTGCGCAGGCAGCCAGCTGTCCCGGGACGCCGAAAGCGTTGCCGGAGTTGGAGTTGGATGATGCTGCCATGGCGATGACTATATCCTTGGCTTCGACGCCCATATCCAGGCCGCCGGCGGAGCCGATCCTGATGATGGCGTCCACGCCGAACTGTGTGTAGAGTTCATGGGCATAGAGGCACATGGAAGGAATTCCCATTCCCGATCCCATGACCGAGATCCTCTTGCCCTTGTAGGTGCCGGTGAATCCCAGCATGTTTCTGGTGTCGTTGAAGCACACCACGTCTGTCATGTAGTTGTCCGCCACAGCCTTGGCGCGCAGCGGGTCGCCCGGCATGAGCACCACCTTGGCGATCTCGTCCTTCTGAGCTATGCATGCGCTGATGCTTTCTTTGATTTCCATATGATGATCCTTCTTTCCGATTGATTAGCTTTAAGAGTCCGGAAGCAAAGATTACCCCCTGACTCCGCCATTATATCAAAAATGACCTTTCCTTCTCAAGCCATTTCTATCCTTTTCTCTTGGCGGTCATGGTCTCAACTTCCAGTTTATATACTGCTGTGACAGGCATCGCCTTAGGGTTGAATTCGAAATGGGATTCATGATATCCATCAGTCAGTAGTCTCAACGCTCTGAGCTTCTCCTCCGGGTCATCGATGAAGCTGATCCTGCCCCGCCCCATAACGCTTTTGAAGTTCATGGTGCATTGACCTGTAGCTTCACTGAATACCAGTTCATGCCCGCAGTCCATCTCGAAAGAGACCCTGGGATCTCTTTTCATGAGGTCAAGCTTGTGCCCGTCTTTTGCGCTGTGAAAAAACAGCGTGACATGGTCGTCATCCGCCTCCAGTCCGAAGTTCAGCGGAACCACATAGGCATAGCCTTCCTCGTCTGTCATTCCCAGCCTGCAGACGTCGCATTCCTTTATGATGGCGATGATCTCGCCGCGGTCTGTCACCTCTCTGTCCTTTCTTCTCATCTCAGCCTCCTATTTCATGAACTTCCTTATGTCCGCCTCGCCCACGTCCGGCAGCACGTCCCTGAGCTTGCGCAAAATACTTTCCATTGACTCTTCCGGATCCAGTCCCTGCGGATCCAGGGCCTCCTCGCCCCACCAGGTTTCCGTCAACGCATACCGGGCAACGCCCCAGCCGTACTCGCTGCCGTCCTTCGCTATCTGCTTTTCAAAGTCCGCCACAGTCACGTAGGTCTGCATCTGAAGCCTGGTGATGATGGTCTCGAAGCCCTTCCGGCCTCCCTTGCGGTAGCCCAGGGCTCCCTTGATCTCCTTTGTGAACATGGGCCCGGCCTCTTCCAGAAGTTCCACCACTTCCTTGTCAGTATGAGGCGCCAGCCCCTCGCTGTAGCGCTCTGAGAAATCATAGCCGCCCCGCCTGTAATTGCAGAGATCCGGCAGCCATTCAAGGCTGACGAAACCCGCCTTGCCTCTGAAAAGTTTGGCGTAGCCCAGCTCGTGATCCCAGGTCACCTCACCCTTCCACTGCCAGCAGGGCCACTGGATCCCGTTGGTCCAATCCGGGTCATACCAGGCTTTGGGTGAGGCTATGTCCTCCAGGGAAAACCCCGGGATCGGGTTCCTGAAAAACGGCAGGAATCCGATGTCGTTGACCAGTTCTATAAGGTCATTTTTGGTTCCTACTGTCTTGAAACGTTTCATGATGTCAATGCTCCAGTATCCACTTGATCCCCTTTGCTGTCCTGAGGTCAGGCTCACGGAAGTGGTTGCCCGGGTTCATCTCCAGGATCACCGGTATGCCGCGCTGTGCAATAAGGTCGTGCACCGCCCTGGTCCTGGTCTCCACCTGCGCCATCACCGGGTTGTGGGTCTTAGCTTCCTTGCCGCCCAGAGACAGATAGACAGAATCGGGCTTAGCGGGAAGCTCCGTTTCGGCCAGTGTCTCAAGAAAACCCGGATACCAGAGGGACCCCGAAGCGGACACGAATCTTGAGAATACCGTGGTCTTCATCATCGCATATAACGCAAACAGACCACCCATGGAATACCCTGCCAGAACATCGTAGGCCGGTCTCACGCCGGAATCAGCCATAAGCTCCTCTTTGACCTTCGGCAGGAACCTTTCTGTGAGAAGTTCCAGGTAACTGTCTGCTCCGCCTGCGAAGTCCTCCTGTCCCCTGAAGGCCGCAGGTGCAGGCCATGGTGACAGGCCGTTATCGTAATCGACGCCTCCCACTGCGATCAGCGTGTGATCCTGCGCGCCAAGTTCCTGTAGCCTCTCATGGACCTCCAGACCTTCCCCATCATAGACTAAGAGCCAGACCATAGGAGCTGCAGGGTCTGATGCACGATATATGGTGATGTCTTGAATCGTAGTGTTCATTTGGCTGATTGCATATAATAAATGATTATTTTGCCTTTCCAGGCGCGATTTTTATGAAAACTTGCCCTCCGGCAGACCTGATCCGCCCCAAGCAGGGCAAAAGTATACTGTTTTGTACATCAGAGTGCTCCGCATGATGGCGTGCTTCAACGCTTCATTATCATCTTTTGCACCAATTCGACGATCAGCCTGCTGTCCACGAAACCTCCGGCGTTGTCAGTCAGATAAAACAGTGTGTCATTGAGTCTGTAGCCATTGTTAATGTACAGGCGGAACTTCTCGGCGTTTTTCAGAAGGTATTCATCATCGCCGATCATACCCAGATATTCAAGAATGACTTCCTGCCCGTCCGGGCGCCTGATCACAAAATCAGCATTTACCTTGACAGTCTCCCCATCTGGCCCCGCAAGGCAGATCGTCTCCTCGTACCTGAAGGGTACGCCAAGGCGCATCAGCTCATTGTAGACTATGCATTCCACTCTGGAGCGCACCAGATGTCCGTCACACGTAACATGGGACTTGTCCGACGGAAGGCCCCATATATTATGCGAGTAAAGCGCCTTTCTCCAGGTTTCGTTTGCCAAAAAAATGGGCCTTTAACGATCGTTCCGGTAGGATCACGTTTCAGGCCTTTGAGCCTCGCATCTATGATTTCCGGCTCCGGATCTATGTACTCCCTTTCAGCGATTTCCAGCAGCTTCATAAGGATGCTTCGGTCGTTGTCAAGCACATCGTACAGTTCAGCATCATAGGCAGCCTGCCGGTAACTAAGCACTCCCGCCGAAAGATCCACGCCCGTGCCTTCCATTTCACCCATTAAAAAATCAACGTATCCGAGGCTTTCCCTCAGAAACCCCTTCAAATCCCAATAAATAGTGATCCCCTCCTCTCATGATCTCAAATACAACTACCCAACCAAATAATATCACACGCGCGAATACTTTTCATTGGCTATTTTTATCCGACACATAAAAGAATGCATAGGTGCACTAGTCAACAAAAATTGGACACTTGTAACTTGAAAACTAAACAATAATGAATACGTATTTAGGCAGTATGGCTTACTAATTTGGACTCACGA